>NZ_JBATLB010000107.1:0-5865 GCF_049669965.1 Muriicola sp.
ATCGTTCCAAACAGCATGGGCTCCTATCTCCGACATCATTTCTTTGTATAGTCCGGCCCACCATTCTCTCACCTTTGGATTGGTAAAATCAGGAAAATTACATTGCCCGGGCCATACCTTCCCATTCATCAAAGGACCATCGCCACGCTTACAGAAGTAGTCGTTCTTTATGGCCTCCTGATAAACCCAATAGTCGCGATCTACCTTTATTCCCGGATCTATCATCACCACGGTCTTAAACCCATCCTTGTTAAGATCCTTGATCATAGCCTTAGGGTCCGGAAATTTTGTCTTGTCCCAGGTAAAGCATCGAAATCCGTCCATATAATCGATGTCCAGATAAATGGCATCACAGGGAATCTTGAGTTTCCTGAATTTTTTGGCGATCTCTTTTACTCTACTCTCAGGAAAATAACTCCATTTAGATTGATGGTATCCCAAAGCCCAAAGAGGAGGAAGCTCGGGCGTACCCGTTAGGTCTGTATACGATCGTACCACCCTGGACATATCCGGGCCATAGAAAAAGTAGTAGTTCATTTCTCCACCTTCGGCCCAAAAGCTAGTAACATTTCGTCTTTCATGCGCAAAGTCGAAATGGGTTCTGAAAGTATTGTCAAAAAATAGCCCGTACGCCTTGTTGTTGTGCAGCCCTATATAAAAAGGGACCGCTTTGTACAAAGGATCCTGATCTTTTCCGTAGGCGTATTGGTCTGTTACCCAATTGTCAACCCGTTTTCCCTTTAAATTAGAATGAGTGGCCTTGTCTCCCATTCCGTAGAAACTTTCTCCGGATTGGGTTATTTTACTCATTTTTACGGAGTTACCTCCATAGGTGTAGTTCTCTTCGTAATGAAATCCCAGTTCGTCTTCATTGATGATATTTCCTTCGAGATCTGATATCTGAATTCGAAGGGATTGTTTATCTATCAAGACCTTGATCTTGGTCGTAAAGATGAGGTATTCCGTCTTGGTCTCCTTGGCTTCCAGGTGGTTATAACCTCTGGGGGCGGTCGGACTTATGGCATACGAAAAATCGGGTTGAAAAACATAATCGGTTGCGTAACGAAATCGAATGGTACTGTTACGGATTACCGTAATTTGAAGTACCACACCGTTATTGGTGGTGAAATAAAATTTATCTGCATCTTGTTTAAATTCAACTATATGGTCCGGGTACAGATTCCCTTTATATTCTAATTCAGTATTGGTAATCATAGTGGTTTTTTTTGCAAAAGCACAAAAGAAAGACTTTACAAGCTAAAAGTGAAATGATATTATTATCAATTATAAACTAAAACGATGTAGTCGTGGTATTTCATTGGAAAATGACCATCCCGAGGGGTGGGATCGTTACTTCTATAGACTGTTTCTGGCCGTGCCACGGTTTTTTAGCCGTTTTTCGTACCGTATTCTTCGCACCGCTTCCTCCGTATTTTTTTGCGTCTGTAGAAAAGATCTCCTTATACTGCCCGGACTTTGGTACACCCATCCTGTAATTTTCTCTGGGGATGGGAGTGAAATTACAAGCAATGACCAGATCATTTTCTGGCTCATTCCCCTTCCGCATGTACGTAAGCACCGAATTCTCAAAATCGCCATAATCTATCCACTGAAATCCTTCAGCACTAAACTGTTTTTCGAAAAGAGCCGGATGTTTCTTATAAAATATGTTCAGATCTTTTACAAGCGATTGAATGCCGGCATGGAAATCGTATTGCAGCAGGTGCCAGTCCAGACTCTTTTGAAAATTCCATTCGGACGACTGCCCAAATTCGGCTCCCATAAACAATAAATTGGTTCCCGGATGTGTAAACATGTATCCAAAGAGGAGTCGTAAATTGGCAAAACGCTGCCATTCATCCCCGGGCATTTTGTACAATAACGACTGTTTCCCGTAGACCACTTCGTCATGTGAGAAGGGCAGCATAAAATTCTCCGTAAAGGCATAGGTCATACTAAAAGTGAGATCGTTCTGATGGTGCCTTCTATAAATGGGTTCTTTTTTAAAATATTCAAGGCTATCGTGCATCCATCCCATCATCCACTTCATTCCAAAACCCAGACCTCCCAAACTCACAGGCCTTGAAACCATGGAAAAAGAGGTAGATTCTTCCGCTATGGTCTGTACTCCGTCATAATTCTTGTACACCTCTTCATTTAATTCTCTGATGAGTGAAATGGCCTCTAAATTCTCATTGTTACCGTAGATATTTGGTTCCCATTCTCCTTCTTCTCTGGAATAATCCAGGTAAAGCATAGAGGCAACCGCGTCTACGCGCAGGCCGTCTACATGGTACTGATCTAGCCAGAACATGGCATTACTAATAAGGAATGCCCTTACTTCGTTGCGGCCATAGTTAAAGATCAAAGACTTCCAATCCGGGTGGTACCCCCTTTTTCTATCCGGATGTTCATAAAGGTGAGACCCGTCAAAAAATCCAAGGCCATGGGCATCTTCAGGGAAATGAGATGGCACCCAGTCTAATATAACACCTATGTCATTTTTATGTAAGGCATCTATCAGCAATTTAAGTCCCTCAGGTTCCCCAAAACGGGACGTGGGCGCAAAGTAACCGGTAAGTTGGTATCCCCAGGAAGGGTCATACGGATATTCCATGACGGGCATAAATTCTACATGTGTAAAATTCATTTCCTTTACATAGGCCACCAGGTCTTTAGAGAGTTCTTCATAGGTCAGAAACTCATTTTTGTCATTTTTTTTCCAGGAACCCAGGTGCACCTCATAGACCGAATACGGGCAGTCTAAACCATTCTTAAACTTCCGGTTCGCCATCCATTTCGTATCGTTCCACTTATAAGGTTTCTCCCATACGATGGAGGCCGTATTGGGTGGGTGTTCGCAATACCTGGCAAATGGGTCTGCCTTTTCGGTCTTAATGTCCTGGTTGTTCGAATGTATCTTGTATTTGTACTTTGTACCGGGCTTTACTCCCGGAATAAATCCTTCCCAGATGCCACTGGCATCCCAACGCACAAAAAGTTTGTGATCTCCTTCTAACCAATAATTGAAATCTCCAACCACGGATACAGATTTGGCGGTAGGGGCCCATACTGCAAAATAAGTGCCTTTCTCCCCGTTTACTTCCATGGGGTGTGATCCCAGTTTCTCATAAAGTTTAAAATGCTTCCCGGCCTTAAACAAATTGATGTCAAATTCGGTAAATAAACTGTGGGTTACAACGTTGCCCATATTGATTTAGTTAGTTTCATTAATAATACTCATGATCCCCTGTAAAGGTATAACGGCCCACAAAGGTCTAGAGTTCATTTCATATCCCAATTCATACACTGCTTTTTCTAACATACAATACTTCAGGATAAAGATCCTTTCCTGATTATACCCAATGTTGATGTTATGCTTTTGAATAAGGTCTACATAGGTTTCTAAAAATGCCCCTACAAAATAATTATACAGTATCTCCCCAGCTTTAAACAGTTCTTCTCTTGTATACGGATAGCTTTTCTCATTGTTAAAGATAGTTGCATAGATGGCATAGTGAAATGATCTAAAAATACCTGCTACATCCTTTAAAGGAGGCTGTTTTACCTTGCGATCCCTGATGGTACTTTCTGGTTCCCCCTCAAAATCGAGTAAATAAAAATCATCATCTTTCACCAGGACCTGGCCCAGGTGATAATCGCCATGCACTCGCAGACGTTCGCCTTTCAGCTTTGTCCAGTCGAAATCTACAAATCGTTTTCTGATCTCATTTTTTCGCTCCAGGAATTCCGTAGCCAGTTCCAGCGAAAGATCCTTTAAACGATGCAGATTGTTCTCTACTGTATTTAATCTATTCTGAAATTGATACAGCAGTCGGTTTTTAAGCCAAACCTCATAATCTCCCGTAAAATGTGTTGGCGTAAATGCGGTATCTTCAAATTCCGATCCAAGGGCAATATGCATTTCTGCTGTCCTTTTGGCCAATACCTGTAATTTCAAAAAGATATTCAAGCCGGCCCAATCAATGATCTGCGGCGGCACATCGCTGATCTTTAATCGCGTAAACAAGGCCACGTTCGGCAGATGATCTATATTGATATGTTTGTTTTCCAGGTTATTAAATACCTTATGAAGTTCTTTCAGGGTAAAATCCCATGCATCGCCCTGGTTAGGCACCAATTCCTGCATTAAGGCGATGGTAATACTCACACTATCGGCATCTATAATACTTAAACTCCCCTGGTAAGCCGGGGTATTCTTATACCCTTTTCTTTCTGAGAGGAACCGACTCATTTCGTAATCGGGGTTCTTGTCTGCATAGATCCTTCGGAAGAATTTGATCACAGATTTCCCGTTAATGATGATAGAGGTATTGCTCTGTTCTAACCCCATAAATTTTGAAGACTCATAGGGCGTGCCATCAAAAGTTAAACTGTGATGGTATTGAACTCTGGTGGTATCGTTGGGTTCGGCGGAAATGATGCGTTCATAGACAAGTTTCCTAAAAGCCTCCAGGTTGAGGGCATCAATAATAAAGCCTTCCTGCCCCTTGATACTCAATGGAAGAATACGGTCTTTCTCAGCGAACGATTCATCAGACACAAAAGCGATAGGCAAAAAATAGTGTTGATAAAATGCTTCCTCGAAGTTTACCTCCAGTAATAAGCCGTAATACACCTCCCCTTTTTGCTGTATACGGAAATACTCTTGTAATTCAATATACTTCAGTTTACTGCTCTTCCCCCCGTACCAGCGTTGTTTTACCACATAATCCTCCAGGATCTCGGACAGAAAAGCATCGATGAACTTTTTGTCATCCATGAGATTTTCCCACTCCACGTCGAAGACATAGGGAGGTTCCAAAGAAGACTCCTGCTTTTTATTGGCCATTGCTATTTTTTAATTTGAAACACATGGAAAGGAAGGCTTGACGGAAGCTCCACGAAATTCCATTCTTGGTACCAAAGGTAACTATTGTCCGTAATAAGGTCGTGCATCTGTATTGGTTTGCCTGCTTCTATCCCTAATTCCCTTAATGGTAATTGCACCATTCCCTGCTGTGCATAATATGGATCTAAATTGATAATGACCAGAATTTCATCTGTTTTTTCATCATTCCATTTATAAAAGGCTATTAATTTATCGTTTTCTATGGTGCAAAACCGAATATTATTTGTCTGCTGTAGGGAAGGGTGTGACCTGCGCACATGATTGATCTTGGCCATTAAATGGGTGATCTTATTCTCAATGGACCAATCCCAAAAGCGCACTTCATATTTCTCAGAATGCAGATACTCCTCTTTTCCGGGCATGGCGTCAGACACCATATACTCAAAAACAGGTCCGTAGATACCCACATTTCCACATAAGGTGGCTGCCAGAGCGTAGCGGTTAAGGTGCATACTTTCATTGGCTCCTTGCAGGTGATACGGATTTATATCGGGAGTGTTGGGCCAAAAATTAGGACGGTAGTACTCTTTCATCTCAGACTGTGTGAGCTCGGTCATATATTCTATGAGCTCATGTTTATGCACGCGCCAGGTAAAATAGGTGTAGGACTGGGAAAAGCCTTGTTTTGCCAATTGCTGCATTACTTTTGGCCTGGAAAATGCCTCGGCTAAAAACAGTACGTCCGGATGCTTCTTCTTTACCTCCGCAATCAACCAATTCCAGAAATAATAGGGTTTTGTATGTGGGTTATCTACTCTGAAGATTTTGATCCCAAAGCCTATCCAATGTAGGGTAACATCTAGTAATTCCTGCCATAATTCTTTATATGCCTTGGATTCAAAATAAAAATTTACAATATCCTGATACTTTTTAGGGGGGTTCTCAGCGTATTGCATGGTCCCATCGGGTCTTTTTCGGAACCATTCGGGATTTGAGCTTGTATAGGGGTGATC
>NZ_JBATLB010000108.1:0-32061 GCF_049669965.1 Muriicola sp.
GTACAAGGACGAAATAAACTTGGTCATTTCTTTAAATGCAGTTCCTGAAAGACCCAGGTTAAATGCAATTTTACGGCATTGGAAAGGTAATAAGCCGGTAGCAGGATCTACTTCTTCTGTAAAGATCAGATGCGGGGTCTTGTCTGCAACTTCTTCAATGTCCATCCCACCTTCCGTAGAATACATGATCATATTTCGTCCGCGGGCTCTGTTCAAAAGCACAGAAACGTAGAATTCACTTGTTTCGCTGGCTCCTGGATAATAAACATCCTCGGCGACCAATACCTTATGCACCTTCTTTCCTTCTGCAGAGGTCTGAGGTGTTACCAAATTCATCCCTATGATCTGTCCGGCGATCTCTTCAACTTCCTTTAAGCTCTTGGCGAGTTTTACACCGCCTCCTTTTCCCCGACCACCTGCGTGTACCTGAGCTTTGATCACATACCAGGAGGTGCCCGTATCCACGGTCAATTGCTTAGCTGCATCTACCGCTTCCTTTGCGTTATGAGCTACTATACCACGTTGTATTCGTACGCCAAAACTGGCTAAGATTTCCTTTCCTTGATATTCGTGAAGATTCATATGGTTATTTTGAGTGTTGCTTGCAAAAATAGGAAACAAGGCCGAGTTTCACTAACTAAATTGGAACTGTCCCTAAATATTAAAATCCTTAAAATCCAAAGGGTCGAAATTTCTGAAATGACCATTCATATCTATTAATTCCTTGGTCCTGTCTACCTCTTTCAGCACCTTGATAGTTTGGTCTAAATGCCTTCGGATATAAGCCAGCCTGTCGCTCTCTTTGATCAATTGCATTAATTCGTATTCCTGTTCAAAGGAAAGACCCATCTTATGAGCAAGCATATAAGGATTAAATTTATCTGCAGGGATAGACTCAAAGGGCACACCCATTAGATCGTATAGCTCCTGTATTCTTTGAAGTACCGCCTCTTTTACTTTGATATCCCCATCGTTGATCGACTCTAAAAATTTTACTTCCCCACCGGCATACAATTTACCTTCCATTTCATTCTCAAAGGTCATAACCTGAAAAATCTGTCTGGCTACACAGGTTACATCCATAGAACCATTCTCATAGGTGGTGACCACTTCTACGAGTTGTACTTCGGTACCATAGACGATCCTGTCATTAATATACACCGGAATACCGAAGGTAACAGCATCCTTCCTGCAATCGTTAATAAGTTCTTTGTAGCGGTCCTCAAAAATATGAAGAGGTACAGTTTCTCCGGGGAAGAAGACGGTTTGAAGTGGAAAGAAAGGTAATTTCACATCCTAATTTTGGTAAAAATACAAAGACGGTATGTGCATCGCAAGCGATTGAGTCAGAGAATATTGTTATATATGTAACTAAATGTTGTATTTTTTAATAAATAGCACTTTATTTTGGGATAAAAGCCGAAGAAGAGTAGCTTTGTAGCAAAGTAACTTCCATGAAGCATTCAGATCTCTTAAAAATCGCTCAGAATTATGGCGCGCCGGTATATGTATATGATTCGGAAAAAATCATCTCTCAATTTGACCGACTCACAAAAGCTTTTGGCAATGTTCCAAAACTAAAATTGAATTATGCCGCCAAGGCCCTGTCCAATCTTGCCATCCTGCGATTGATGAACAGTTTGGGAAGCGGTCTGGACACCGTATCTATTCAGGAAGTAAAGCTAGGATTACTGGCCGGCTTTCGGCCCCAGGACATAATTTACACACCCAACGGGGTTTCCCTTGAAGAGATAGAAAAAGCCTCAGAATTAGGGGTGCAAATCAACATTGACAATCTTTCTATCTTAGAACAATTTGGGGCTAAACACCCTAAAGTACCGGTATGTATTCGAATTAATCCGCATGTGATGGCCGGAGGTAATTCCAATATATCGGTGGGTCATATAGATTCGAAATTCGGTATCAGTATACATCAGATCCCTCATTTACTCCGCATTGTGGAACTTACCAAAATGAATATCAATGGTATCCATATGCATACCGGAAGTGACATCCTTGATATTGACGTTTTTCTATACGCCTCGGAAATCCTGTTCGATACCGCAAAGCATTTTAAAGAACTTGAATTTATAGATTTTGGAAGCGGATTTAAGGTACCCTACAAGGAAGGGGATATACAAACCAATGTGGAAGAATTGGGTCAAAAATTAACAGGGCGATTTAACGATTTCTGCAAGGAGTACGGGAAAGACCTTACCCTTGCTTTTGAGCCTGGAAAATTCCTTGTAAGTGAAGCGGGATTTTTCCTGGCGAAAGTAAATGTGGTTAAACAAACTACTTCTACGGTATTCGCCAGTGTGGATTCTGGATTTAATCATCTGATAAGACCTATGCTCTATGGTGCCAACCACCACATCATTAATCTTTCCAATCCGGAAGGCAGGGAACGGTATTATTCGGTAGTTGGATACATTTGTGAGACCGATACTTTTGGAAATAACCGAAGGATCAATGAGATCTCTGAAGGAGATATCTTATGCTTCCACAATGCAGGTGCCTATTGCTTTACCATGGCAAGTAACTACAATTCACGATACAGGCCTGCGGAGGTATTATGGCATGAAGGCAAGTCGCATTTGATAAGGGAAAGAGAAACCTTCGATGATATCATTCGCAATCAGGTAGACCAGCCTGCTTTGTTCGTTCCTTCACTTGAAAAATCGGTCGCAAAGTAAGAAGCTGTTTTTGAAGCATGTTGAATTAAAGGGTTGACCTTTTTCTCCTAGACTTCAATCTTTAGTTTCCTTTAAAATAAAGCACGCACATATTCGTTATTTTATTGACATTAGCACGACTATGTCTTTAAAGTGAGAGCTATGAAACAAAATCGAGTAACAAGACTTGTAATGATTCTGACAGTTATGTTAGGCCTTGGCTTACAAGAAATGCAGAGCCAGCAGGTAGAATGGCTAAGTTGGGAAGAAGCTACAGAATTGGCCCAAACAGAGGCTAATCCTAAGAAAATATTTATTGATGTTTACACGGACTGGTGCGGTTGGTGTAAACGGATGGACAAGGACACTTTCCAAAATCCGGAAGTGGCTGCCTATATGAGTGCAAATTTTTATATGGTAAAAATGGATGGAGAAGGAAAGGATCCTATAGACTTTAAAGGGAAGACATATACCTATGTCCCCTCCGGGAGAAGAGGCTACCATCAATTTGCAGCTTCCTTATTGCAAGGCAGACTAAGTTACCCTACCGTGGTGTTCATGGATGAGCAATTGAACATGCTTTCACCGGTACCTGGCTATCAAAAACCAGAGCCTTTTTTAAACATTGCCCGTTATTTTGGGGATAATGTCTACAAGGAAAAAGATTGGAAATCCTATAATGGGCAGGGTAAATAAAGGCACCTACCTACTGTAATTTGGAGATTCCTTGGTGATGGTGACATGGTGTGGATGACTTTCAGCAATACCGCTGCTCGTGATCTTAACGAATCGCCCACTTTCTTTTAGCGTGGCAATATCTTTCGCGCCGCAATACCCCATTCCTGCTCTTAGTCCGCCAACAAATTGGTGAATACTCTCAAAGAGGTCTCCTTTGTAAGGCACGCGGCCCACTATCCCTTCGGGTACGAGTTTCTTAATGTCGTCCTCAACGTCCTGGAAATACCGATCCTTGCTTCCTTGTTTCATGGCCTCCACCGAACCCATGCCTCTGTAGGATTTAAATTTACGCCCTTCGTAAATGATAGTTTCGCCGGGAGACTCCATGGTGCCAGCCAATAAAGAACCCAACATTACCGTATCAGCGCCTGCGGCAATAGCTTTTGGGATATCTCCTGTATAACGGATACCTCCGTCGGCTATCACTGGTACACCACTGCCTTTGATGGCTGCTGCCACTTCCAATACGGCAGAGAACTGAGGGAAGCCAACACCGGCAATTACTCGTGTTGTACAAATAGACCCGGGACCTATACCAACCTTAACTGCGTCGGCTCCTGCTTCTACAAGATATTTGGCAGCTTCGCCGGTGGCAATATTTCCTACGATCACTTCCAGGGAAGGAAACTTCTTTTTTACTTCTTTCAGGACGGTCACCACACCTTTGGAGTGCCCGTGGGCGGTATCTATGACCACAGCATCTACCCCTGCATTAACCAGGGCTGTTGCCCGCTCAATGACGTCCGGGGTGACACCCAGCGCTGCCGCTACCCGCAGCCTTCCGTATTGGTCCTTATTCGCTATGGGTTTTTGGGTTAATTTGGTGATGTCACGAAAAGTGATCAGCCCAATGAGTTTATAATTTTTATCAACTACCGGCAACTTTTCGATCTTATGAGCCTGCAGAATTTCTTCGGCCTCCTCCATGGAGGTCCCTTCTGCAACGGTCACTAAATTCTTGGAAGTCATTACCTCCGAGACAGGCCGATCATTATTCCTTTCGAATCTTAGATCTCTGTTAGTTACTATTCCAATAAGTTTCTGGTCCTTATCTACAATGGGGATCCCACCAATGCTGTGCTCTTTCATATTAGCCTTGGCATCACGCACAAGGGCCTCTTTTGGCAAGGTAACTGGGTCCAGGATCATTCCACTTTCTGCCCGTTTCACCTTCCGGACCTTCAGGGCCTGTTCCTCAATACTCATATTTTTATGCAAAACACCAATACCGCCTTCCTGTGCCATGGCTATGGCCATCTTGGATTCCGTAACGGTATCCATGGCTGCAGAAACAATGGGAATGTTAATAGTGATGTTGCGGGTAAACTTTGCTTGAATATTTACATCCCTGGGGAGAACGTCAGAGAATGCGGGTACCAACAGGACGTCATCGTAGGTGAGTCCTTCTCCAAGAATTTTTTTTAGGTGGGCTTCCATGCAATTAAGGATTAATTGCGTGCAAATATACGCTTTTTTTAACGGACAAAGATTCCTATCAAATAGTTTTTGACGGCCTTCATTATTACAGTGAATTAGATAACACTTTGGCAGTTAGAAAGTAAAGAATTTTTATTTAGAATTTTTCTAAATAGTCTTTTGAATTACATAAAAAGGATTTAAATTTGACTTTCTATATTATCTATTCTTAATTAGTCTAAATAAAATGAAGTCCTATTTCTCGTTTTTGCTTTGCCTTATTCCGCTGCTGGTCCTTGCTCAAAATCAGCGAATGATTGTACAGTCCAAAGATTCAAATCTTATACAACTCAATGAAGTAGTCCTCTCGGCCAATGTGATCCTTGGAAGTAAATACCAGGCAAAGAACCGAACAGGATCTGCATATTATATCTCGCCACAGGAACTCGCCACTTTTAATTATACAGATATAAACAGGGTTCTACGCGCTGTGCCCGGCGTTTCATTTTACGAAGAAGACGGATTTGGATTGCGGCCCAATATAAGCCTAAGAGGTACCTCGCCAGAACGAAGTGCCAAAATAACATTAATGGAAGACGGAGTTTTGATCGCCCCTGCCCCTTATAGTGCCCCTGCTGCCTATTATTTTCCCTCCGTGGCCAGAATGCAAGCGGTGGAGATCCTAAAAGGAAGTAGTCAGGTTCAATACGGTCCGTTTACAACAGGGGGTGCGATAAATATGATTTCCACACAGATACCGGATTCCTTCAATGCTTTTTTATTGGCCTCCTACGGAAGTTTTAACAGTGGCAGGGTGCATGCCAAAGTTGGGGATGCCAAAGAGCATATTGGTTATATGGTGGAATATCTGAATTTTAATTCCAATGGATTCAAGAAGTTAGACACAGGTGGGAATACCGGATTCGACAAGAATGATCTGGTAGCTAAATTCAGATTGAATACTGCCAAAGATGCGGCCCTGTATCAGGGGTTAGAGGTAAAGTTCCAATATTCAGATGAAGACTCAAATGAGACCTATGTTGGACTTACAGATTCGGATTTCAAGGCTACGCCTTACAGAAGATATGCAGGAACTCAGACAGATGAAATGATCAACGAGCATATACAGTTAATGGCCACACATCTTTTGGCCTTCAGTGATAATTTTCACATAACCACCAATGCCTACTACAATGGATTTAGCCGTAACTGGTATAAGTTAGATGGAGTTACCCTGGGTGGCGAACGGAGGGGAGTCTCGGGAATCCTCAGCAATCCGGATGAGAATATTGACTATTTGCAAGTTATCACGGGCGAACAAGATGCTACGGCCGATGCCCTTTTAGTAAAAGCCAACAACCGAAAATATATTTCAAAAGGTGTTCAGACCAAATTTGACTATCACTGGTATGGTGAAAAAACCTTCCACGATATCGAAATAGGTCTGCGCTATCATTATGATGAGGAAGATCGGTATCAGTGGGTAGACGGGTATGGAATAGCCAATGGCATCATGCAGCTTACCTCAGAGGGAGCACCTGGTACAGACGCCAATAGGATAAGTGCAGCAAAAGCTTTTGCCGGCTTTGCGCTATACAAGTTTACTTACAATGACCTTACTCTTACCCCTGGGGTACGCTATGAGGATATTTCCCTAAACAGAACAGATTACGGGACCAACAATATTGGACGTACAAATTCCGATGTCTCTTTTAGAGAAAATACTAGTGCGGTCTGGATCCCTGGAATGGGATTCAACTACAACCTGGATAGATTCTCAATCTTTGGGGGCGTACATAAGGGATTCTCACCACCTACCAGCAAAGTAGGCGAAAAGGCAGAAAAAAGTATCAACATGGAACTTGGATCTCGTTTTACTTACAATGGCCTATCCGGAGAAATTATCGGTTTCTATAATGATTACAGCAATCTGCTGGGCAGTGATCTGGCAGCAACCGGCGGAACAGGAAGTTTAGAGCAGTTCAACGCAGGTGAAGTGGATGTAATGGGGCTGGAAGTCTTACTGAATTACGATTTTCTTTCCGGCCACAAATCTTTTAAATTACCACTGACCCTGGCATATACGTTTACAGATACTGAATTTAAAAATAGTTTTGGAAGTGCAGAAGATATTTGGGGAGAGGTTACGGCAGGAGATGAGCTTCCATATATCTCAAAACATCAATTAAATGCCACCTTGTCCTTGGAGCACCCCTCCTATTCTATAAATCTGAGTGGCCGTTATAATGGTGAATTCAGAACAAGAGCCGGTACCGGCAGTATCCCATCCAACGAACTTGTTCCTTCCAGCTTTATATTGGATGTCTCAGGGGCATATCACCTAAATGCTCATGCAAGCATCACCGGAAACATAATCAACATGCTGGATGAAGTGTATGCGGTTTCCAGAGTGCCCGCGGGATTACGACCGGGGCATCCTTTTGGAGCCTATCTGGGAATACGCTTGCAGTATTGAAATCTGATCAATGATAGGCAGAAAAAACCTGGGTTGCTTTGTTATAAGCGGCTTCAAATACCGTCCAACTTACATTGGTATCCGCTTTTTTTGAGGTGAAGTAAGACAACATCTTTTCGGTAGGCATATTACCGGTTAGTTCGTCTTTTGCCATAGGACATCCCCCAAAACCCTGGATGGCACCATCGTACCGCCTGCAGCCTGCTTTATATGCGGCATCTATCTTTTCGTGCCAGGAACTCGGGGTAGTATGCAAATGGGCACCAAATTCAACAGCTGGATACATAGGAATTAAATTGGAGAACAGATAGGAGATGATCTCCGGGGTGGAAGTCCCAACAGTATCAGAAAGTGACAGTATCTTTACTCCCATCCCCGTAAGTTTTTCTGTCCACTCCCCAACGATCTCCACGTTCCAGGGATCTCCATAAGGATTTCCAAATCCCATAGATATGTATACCACTACTTCCTTTCCGGAATCGGAGGCCAGGTCCAGTATTTCCTTTAATATTTCCGTAGATTGAGCAATGGTCTTGTGGGTATTTCTCATCTGAAAGTTCTCAGAGATTGAAAATGGGTAGCCCAGATAATCTATGGCCTTGTAGTTACACGCATCTCTGGCACCTCTAACATTTGCGACAATAGCCAGCAACTTGGAAAGATTCCCCTTCAGTTCCAGGCCTTTCAACACCTCAGCGGTATCGGCCATTTGTGGGATAGCCTTTGGTGAGACAAAACTCCCAAAATCGAGTGTGTGAAAACCACAGCCCAACAAGGCTTGCAGGTATTGAATCTTTTTCTCGGTAGGAATAAACATCTTGATCCCCTGCATGGCATCTCTGGGACATTCAATTATTTTAACCTTTTCAGCCATTTCCACAAATTGTTCGATCTTTCAAAATTAGCATTATTTATAGGATAATAACAGGTAAAGACCTATCCCTGTAAAAACCAGTATTTGAAGCCATTTTAAAAATACAGGTGCATTGGGATGTTGCTGCAGGTATTCTGAAATGCCCCCTGCCATGATCGCAATCGCAGAAAAAATCAGAAAAGAGATCAACATAAAGAGTATTCCCAAAATGTAAAACTGAAGCGTAGTGCTCAAAAAGTTACTGAACAGGAAGCCAGGAAAAAAGGCTAGAAAAAAGATCGTTACCTTGGGATTGAGTACATTCATCAAAAATCCCTGACGGTACAATTGCCAGCGCGTTTTTTTAGATTTATTCGTTGTTTCCAGGCTTATCTTCGCATCCGAACGCCAAACCCTAAATGCCAAATAGAATAAATACAAGGCTCCGAACAGCTTGATCACAAAAAACAAATAAGGATTTAAGCTGATGATAGCAGACACCCCAAATGCCAACAAGGTTGTATGCACAAGGCAGCCGGAGATGAGTCCGGCTGTGGTAGCCAGACCGTATTTCTTTCCATTAGCAATACTTTGGGTAAGGACATAAATATTATCCGGACCGGGAAAGATCGCCAAGCTGGCCGTTGCTAATACAAACCCCCATAAGATATCAAAATTCATCTCTGTACCAGCTTTTTAATGGATAACAAACAAACGTACTTTTTTATATCTTACAAAAAATTCAGTTATGAAAATTTATCTTAGTCTTTTCACCTTGCTTATGGTTCTTATAACCCTTGGCGTAGACCTACCATCCATGACACCTAAAAACGATCGCTCCGATACTTCTGCAGCTAAAGACAGTGCACTCCGTCATGTGGTCCTATTTAAATTTAAAGAAGGAACCACGGCAAATCAATTAGAGGTAATAGAATCTGCCTTTGCTGATTTACAATACAAAATTCCTGAAATAGAGTCGCTAGAATGGGGATTAAATAACAGTCCGGAAGGCTTAGCTAAAGGATTTACCCATTGTTTCTTTCTCACCTTTGCTACAGAAGCAGCACGGGACGTCTATCTTCCCCATCCGGATCACAAAGCCTTTGGCGCCTTACTGGATCCTTATCTGGAGGATGTGCTTGTGATCGATTACTGGACCCCCTGAGAGGTCTTGGCCAGCAGAGCTTTATTTATTTGTGTCACCAAGCCCGGACCTTCATAAACAAAACCGGTCCATAATTGCACCAGACTGGCACCTGCTTCCAGTTTTTCCAAGGCATCGTCCGCAGAATGAATACCTCCTACACCAATGATTGGAAAAGAGTTTTTACTGTTCTCAGCCAAGAATCTGATGACCTCCGTACTTCTTTTCCCCAGGGGTTTACCACTTAATCCTCCTGCTTCTTCTACTAAAATACAATCTGAGGCCAGGTCCTTTCTTTCAATAGTAGTGTTGGTGGCAATTACGCCATCTATTTGGGTCTGCTGTACTATTTGAATGATATCCAATAATTGTTCATTGCTAAGATCTGGCGCAATTTTTAAGAGGATGGGGCGTGCTGCAGTACCTCGTTTTGATGCTAAGGTCTTATTTTCTTCTTTTAAAGATTTCAACAGAGCCGTTAGAGGCGCTTTTTCCTGTAATTCCCGAAGGCCAGGTGTGTTGGGAGAACTTACGTTCACTACAAAATAATCTACATGGTCAAAGAGCGCTCTGAAACATATAAGGTAGTCTTCTGCTGCCTGGTCATTCGGAGTTATTTTATTCTTGCCAATATTACCCCCTATCAATACGTTGTGATCTTTTTTTAAGCGCTCTACTGCCGCTTGTACCCCCTCATTATTAAATCCCATTCTATTGATGATCGCCTTGTCTGCGGGTAATCTAAATAAACGCTTTTTAGGGTTTCCGGACTGGGGTCTGGGTGTTAAGGTCCCAATTTCCACAAAACCAAATCCAAAATTGGCCAATTCATTGTAAAGCACTGCATTTTTGTCGAAGCCGGCGGCCAGCCCAACAGGATTGCTGAATTTTAAACCAAATACTTCCCTTTCTAGGCGGGAGTCCTTTATGCCGTATACCTTACGAAAAATACTTCCCAATCCAAGTTTGGAAGTAAATTTTATTACCCAAAAGGAAAAATGATGTACTCCCTCGGGGTCGAATAAAAAAAGAAGAGGTCTTATAATCGCTTTGTACATGCCCATATTTAATTTTCAAAAATACGAACTTCAAAAGGGATTTTTACAATTTCAGGACCTAATTCCCCTGCTATTCTTCGGGAGTATTAGGAGAATATGTTTGGGGAACAATTTCAAATGGCCTTCTGTTGGCAACAGCACATAATTCGAGATACCGCTCATACTGTTTTGGGTTGAAAAGCTGCAGTAATCGCTTGTCGTATTCCTTGGTATTTGCCAGGATCTGATCTTTTAAAACCTTGTATTTGGTTGCCAATGCTTCAAGATCCTCGGTCTTACTCTGCGGGTGGGTGTCAAAAAGTTGAGTAATCTCATCCTGATATGCCTTGTTGGTTACTTTGAGCTCAGCCGTCCATTCATCCATTTTTTCAATTTGTTCCTTATTCAATTGAAACACCTGGATAATGGTTTCCTTTGCGCTACCACCAAGTCCCAGCATGCAATCCCTGTCCTGGGCATTTGAAGAATGAATAACCGATCCTATTAATAAAAAGAGTAGCAGATATTTAAATGGACTTGTCATAGCGTATATTTCTTCTGGCTTTATGCTGATTAACTGATAAATCAAGGGTTTAGTATGCTGATGGAAAGTAAATAAAAAAACCCTCCGAGGAGGGTCTTTAAATTTTTGTGTGCTTTGTGCTCTATTTCAGCGAAAGACTGAGTCGTGCAAACAGGAATCGGCCACCAATTCCAAACTGCTGAGCTCTACGGGACCAGTCGAATCGACCTGAACTTCTGTTTCCAAAAGCGTCTTCGGCTCTGTCCGGATAAACATCCAACAGATTGTTCGCCCCAATTGTTAGGGTTAGGTTTTCTGTAGCCTTATAGCCCAGAGACAGATCCGTTACTATTTTGGTCCCAAATACCTGCTGATTGGCAATGGTTGTGGTCGCTTCGGTTACTTCTCCAAAATATACATTACGAAGGAATATTACGAATTTATCTGACAGAAAAGTGTTAGACAGGTTAACCTTTGTTCTTGGAACGGCTTCTTCTAAATACACCCTGCTATCTTCAGGAAAATACGTATCTATTAGTCCTGCATCTCGCAATACATCAGAAGCATTGATATCTCCAACTTTCTTAGTTTTAGATAAGGTACCCGCTAGAACTGACTTTAACCTCCAGGTATCAGAAAGAAAAGCATCATGAGTGACCACAAGATCTAGTCCCTTAGATTCTGTATCGATCGCATTTGCAAAGAAGGAAGCTGCCGTGGCATTGGCTTGCCGCAGCAAATTATCGAGTTCTGTACCTGTTCCCGGACCTGAAAACTGCCCGGTATACACTACCCGGTCGTTTATCTTAACAAAGTACCCATCAACGGTTACCGTAAGATTAGCAGAGGGAATTTTAGAAGTTAGTCCAAGACTAATGCTTTGAGAAGTCTCCTCTTTTAAAGAAGGAATACCCAGTAAAGTGGCAGCCTTACTATCATTGGCGAAGGTTCCCACTTCCTGTGGGTTTCCTAGGTTGTCAAAAATAGTGGACGTAGAATTAAAGTTAAGCTGATGAAGTGAAGGAGCCCTGAATCCTGTGTTAACTGCACCTCTTAAATTAAGGTTCTCCGTGGCTTTTACCCTGGCAGACAGTTTGAAATTGATCGTGGATCCAAAATCACTGTAGTTTTCATAACGAGTGGCAAAACTCGCTAGAAATGCATCCGAAAAATCGGCTTCAAGATCCAGATATCCGGCTACACTGCTTCGTCCTCTGTCTAAGGCATTACTTGGAGCAAAACCAGGAAACACCTGAGATCCTCCGGGACGTGACGCGTCGAAAAAATCGACAGCAGGCTGTTGTGAGGCCAGTCGGACAACTTCTCCATTTGCCGTGTACTGTGCATACGACGCTTCTTCTCCTGCAACGATGGCGTAGTTCTCCAATCTGTATTCCGATCCAAAGGCCACATTCAGGCCATTAAATACGTCATCGTAGAATTTAGAAATATCTAAATTGGTCGTATTCTGCGAAAAGGAGAATCCTCCGGCATCAAAAATAGTGGGTGATGCATTCTGTAGGGAGGCATTGTACGTATTTCCGATCACATAGAGAAAAGAGTTCTTTCCATAGGTATTACTAAGGTCCACATTCCAATCGCCGATCATCCCTTTTATTCCCAAAGAAACAGATTGATCTTTGATATTAGAGTTGATCTCAGGAAGGAAACCGTTAAAATACGCCGGTGTATAGGTCCTGCTTTGGTTGGGTAATCTATAGAAGCCCGCAGAATTACCTGTTCGAGAACTCAAGCCTGCAAAGGAATAGACTTCCGTTCCGTTATCATCGAGTGGCAAAGAGAAATTGGCGAAAAAACGTCCACCACGCAGGGCTGACTGCCCTACCCTCATATTAAAATCGCTTCTTTCCAGGCCTCGGGCAGCTAGTTCTGCCGTTGTATTATCCCCGGATAAAATAGGTTGCAGATCGGCTTTGGTAGTTGCCCCCTGGGTGTCAATACCGGCGGCATTTGCATACTGCAAGACATCGGTCACATCATTATCCAATAGTAAAGAAAGATCAGCTCCGTCTGCTCTGGCAAAACGTTCAACCGTATTATACAGGTTAAAAACGTCACCTTCCCATTCTTTCATCCTGCTGTAATCCTGACGAACATCAAAATCACCAGACAAGTTTAAAAAACCGCCTCTTTCGCCCATAGAAATTCCATAACTCCCGGCAACATTGGTGGTTGCACCGTCTGAACCTCCAGTTTGGTCATTGGCATTCTTTGAAAAGTTAGCCCCTGTAGTGGTGGTTAGCGTTAATTCGTTCACGGAGCGGTTCAGAATAATATTGATTACCCCTGCAATGGCATCGGATCCGTACTGCGCAGCTGCACCATCTCTGAGCACTTCTATCCGTTGGATAGCTGCTGCCGGAATGGCGTTTAGGTCTGTCCCCACGCTTCCCCTACCAAAGGTGCCATTTACATTCACCAGTGAAGAGGTATGTCTTCTTTTTCCATTGATCAGTACCAAGACCTGGTCTGGTCCCAGTCCCCGTAAAGAGGCAGGATCAATATGATCTGTTCCATCCGATATGGTCTGAGTATTGGACGTAAAGGAAGGCGCCACATAATTTAGTATTTGATTAAGGTTCACCTGAGGCGATACGTTGGCAAGTTCTTTAACATCAATTACATCAACGGGCACGGTGCTTTCCGTAGCCGTTCTGTTCGGATTCCTCGATCCTGTGATGATCACCTCAGACAATTCAACCCCGGATACCAGAGTAATTGTGAGGATAGTACTGTTTATCAGAAATTCTTTGGGTTCAAAACCAATATACGATACGATCAACCGATCGCCAATAACAGCATCGATCGTAAAGTTCCCATCAAAATCGGTAGTGGTTCCTACCTGGGTTCCTTTTTTAACTACGGAAGCCCCGGGTAAGGGAGTGCCGTCTTCATCTTTTACGGTCCCTGTAATTTGCGAATGTAGCAAAGAGAGAGAACCAAAAAAAAGACATACAAATAGTAAGTAGTGTTTCTTCATAATTTGAGTGTTTGAGTGATTAGTCTAATAAGGTAGTCAAATCTGAAGTCAATAAGGGTGAAATTCCTAATTATTTGCATTTCAGCATTTTAGCTTTTAGACATGCCTTATAGTATTTGAGTCTTCTATTCGAAACATTACATTTGCTAAAAATTATTTTTATGCAAACCATCATTGACAGATTTATTCGGTATGTATCTATTGATACTCAAAGCGACCCACATTCTGATTCTACCCCCAGTACCGAGAAACAATGGGTTTTAGCGAAACAATTATTTGAGGAATTAAAGAGGATTGGTCTGCAGGAGGTAACCCTTGATGACAAAGGGTATATCATGGCCACACTCCCGGCCAATATCCAAAAGGAAGTGCCAACTATAGGCTTTATCTCGCATTATGATACCTCTCCTGATTTTTCGGGCACCAACGTAAGACCGAGGATCATTGAGAACTATGACGGGAAGGACATCCTTTTAAATAAAGACACCAATATCCTCCTATCCCCGCAATATTTTGAAGACCTGCTTCTTTACAAAGGACAAACGCTGATCGTAACTGATGGGACTACGCTGCTTGGAGCAGATGACAAAGCAGGGATCACGGAGATTGTCACCGCCATGGAATACCTGGTGGCACATCCGGAAATAAAACATGGGAAGATACGGGTAGGATTCACTCCGGATGAGGAAATTGGCAGGGGTGCCCATCATTTCGACGTCAAAAAGTTTGGGGCAGCCTGGGCCTATACCATGGATGGGAGTCAGGTTGGCGAATTAGAATACGAGAATTTCAATGCAGCCAGCGCCAAGATCACGGCCCATGGCAAAAGTGTACATCCCGGAAGTGCTAAGAACAAAATGGTTAATGCCATAGGGATCATCTCGGACTTGGCAAACCGCTTTCCCAAGCATGAGGTACCCGAGCACACTGCAGACCGAGAAGGTTTTTTTCACATCCATCACCTTAGCGGTACCATAGAACTTGCTACTATGGAACTAATAATTAGAGATCATGATAAAATGGCCTTCTCCGATAGAAAACGTTTTATTGAAGAAACGGTAGATGAATTGAATACGAAACATCATCATTGTATTGAGCTAGAATTAAAGGATCAGTACTACAATATGCGCGAAAAGGTAGAACCTGTTTTTCACATCGTAGAAATCGCACAGGAAGCCATGGAGTTGCTTAATATAGATCCTATTATTAAGCCTATACGTGGGGGGACAGATGGTTCCCAATTGAGCTATATGGGACTCCCTTGCCCGAATATATTTGCAGGCGGACATAATTTTCACGGGAAATATGAATACGTACCAGTGGAAAGTATGGAAAAGGCGGTTGATGTTATCGTGAAAATTTGCGAACTTACGGCAAAGAAATTCTAAGATCCATGCCTGGTAAGTCAGAAAAACTGGAAGCTTTTTATTCAAAAGAACATCCGTACAAGGAAGGGATTGGCATCTTACGTGAACTGGCATTTCAAACAGAGTTAGAGGAAACCTTGAAATGGGGAGCTCCGGTTTACACCTTAAACAAGAAAAATATCTTTGGGATCATAGCTTTTAAATCTTACTTCGGCCTTTGGTTCTTTAATGGTTGTTTTCTTACAGATCCTGAAAAGGTTTTGGAAAATGCTCAGGAAGGTAAAACCAAGGCTATGCGCCACTGGAAGTTTCAATCTGCTCAGGAAATACCTCCACAACAAGTGTTGGTCTATATGAAAGAAGCCATTAAAAATCAAAAACAGGGTAAAGAATGGATCCCGGAAAGAACTAAAAAGACCGTCATTCCTGTAGGATTAAAAGCTGCCTTAAAAAAGGATCCCACTCTCCTGGCCTCTTTTAGGTCATTAGCCCCTTATAAACAGCGGGAGTATTGTGAATATATAGACACCGCAAAACAAGATAAGACCAAACAAGCCAGGTTACAAAAGATCCTTCCCATGATTCTGGAAGGTTATAGCTTCAATGACAAATACCGAAACTCTTAGGATCTGAGTTTTTAGAGCAAAAAAAAACACCGATGGCAAATTGCCTCGGTGTCTTTCGTAGTAAAGGATATTATTATTTTGCCGGAGCAGATAATTTATTGCTCATTTCCATGGAAATGGCAGATCGGTCAAATTTCAATCTCCCGGCCATCGTCTCAATAATACAGGAAAAATCCTTTTCATTAAGTTCAACGATCTTTCCGTGAAGACCACTTTTAGTGACTATCTTATCTCCCTTTTTAAGTGCTGCTGCAAATTTCTTTTCATCTTTCTGACGTTTCATTTGAGGTCGTATCATAAAGAAATACGCTACCACAAAAATCAAAATCATTGGGAGGAATTGTCCAATATCACCCATAGTATATTCTGTATTTTAAAACGTTTATTTTACCGGTCCTAAGGCAGATGCCGAAGCAGCTGTTTTTGGATTAACGAAAGCCTTTATTCGTAAAAGCTCTGATCCTTTTGCTGTATTCGCTGAAACAGTCACTGTTTTAGTAACCTGATTTTGGCCTGAACCATTGAATTTTACCAACATTTCCCCGGTTTCTCCTGGAGCAATGGGCGTGTTCTTGGGATATTCTGGCACGGTACACCCACAACTACTAGTTGCGTTGGTAATGATCAGCGGAGCATTCCCCGTATTGGTAAAGGTAAAAATTGTTTCCTGTGGAGTGCCTTGGTCAATAGTTCCGAAGTCGTGTTCCGATCTATCAAAGGTCATTACAGGTAGATTCTTTGCGGCAGCATCTCTTTCTGCGGCCACTTCTACATTAGCGGTTTCAATTTTGTTCGAGGCTTTTTCTTTACAGGAAACAAAACCTGTCATGGCAATGATTCCAAAAGCTATGAATACTTTTTTCATACAAGTAGATTTTAATAATTTGGTGCAAAATTAAGGAATATTTGCTTACAGAAGTCCTCTCCCCGCTTTTTTAAGTTTTCCTGCTGTTTTATACTCCTTTACTAATTTGTCCAAAATACCATTAATAAATATGCTGCTTTTTGGAGTGGAATACTCTTTGGCGATCTCCAGGTATTCATTGATGGAAACCCGCTCCGGAATTGAAGGGAAATTAAGAAGTTCACAGATGGCCATTTTAAGTAATATAGCGTCAATATCTGCGATCCGATCTTTGTCCCAGTTAGGGGTTTTACCCTGAATCTCATCCTCCAGCGCCTTGTTATTTAGTAAAGTCTTGCTCAATAGCTTAAGAGCAAACTCCATATCCTGCTCGTCCTTCAGAAGTTCCGGCAGAAAGTAAGAAGGCGACTCATCTTTCTTTATGCTCTTAAATTGCTTCAGGACAAAGGTGTTGACCAAGGGAATATCATCTACCCATGTCAGTTTATCGTCCTCAAAGAATTCATATAATTTCTCATTCGGCGCAATGACTTCCCTGAACAGGTCTATGATCAGGTTTTTATCTTCCCCGTATGAATTTCCTTCCTGAGCCATATAGATCTTATACAGCCTGCTTCTCACTATTTCCTTGTAGAGTATCTTAATATAATCTGCATTGAGATACCAACCCTTAATTTTTCGCTTATTCAATTCAGCGGTAAGCGAAGGATTGTTTACCAATTGCAGCAATAATTGATTTTTGATGAATTTCTCCTTGTCCGGAAAACTATCGGTGGCCGAGGCCATATACTTCTTGGTGTCGTGCATCACATGGTTTTCTGCCATAGTGTGCAATTCTCTGAGAAGACTCAGCATTAAAAGATAGAGGGTATAGGTGTTCTCAACACTTACTTTGAGGAATTTTTCCTGTTTTTCAAGGGAATCATCCTTAGATTGGGTGATTGCATAAATACACTGCATAACCTTCACCCGTAGTTGCCTTCTCGTAAGCATTTTTAAAGAACTTTAGTCAATGATACCTAATTGTTGGGCAAAAATAACAATATCTTCCACATGATCACTCCGTATTTGAAGGATTATCTTAAGCCTTTTATAACATTTGATTTCTATTGAATCTTCTATCTTTGCGCTGCTGCGAAATTTCAGGAGCCAACCACGGAATATGAAAGAATTAAAACACCTCAATAAATACTTTAGGAAATACTGGTTCAAACTATTCCTGGGGATCATCATTACCATCATTGCCAGAGTTTTTCAACTCGTAATGCCCTCTTATGTAAAAAATTCGATTGAAGTGGTTGAAAAGTATATGGGGGGACTAATCACAGAGCCCGAAGCAAGATCCTTACTGCTGGAATATATACTTATCATTATTGGAGCGGCTCTTCTTTCAGGTTTCTTTACCTTTTTAATGAGGCAAACAATCATCAATGTTTCGCGTTATATAGAGTACGACCTGAAAAATGAGGTGTTTGATCATTATCAGCTGTTGAACCTCAATTTTTATAAAAGGAACCGCACTGGGGATCTGATGAATCGAATCAGTGAAGATATTAATCAGGTTCGATTATACGCAGGTCCGGCGATCATGTATGGGATGCAGACCCTAACACTCTTTGTCTGCCTTATTCCCCTTATGTTTATTAAGGCCCCTACCATTGCGTTCTACGCGCTTTTACCCCTGCCAATTTTATCGGTTTTGATCTACAAGATCAGTAAGATTATTCATAAACGAAGCACCAGAGTACAAGAATTCCTATCGACCTTATCTACCTTTGCCCAGGAAACTTTTTCGGGGATCTCTGTTATAAAAGCGTATACCCTGGAACCTAAGATCAATGCAGAAGGCAGTACCCTGGCCATCGAAGGAAAAAACAGGAGTATGGACCTCGCCAAAGTGGATGCCTGGTTCTTTCCGCTTATGATCTTGCTGATAGGGATCAGCAATATCTTTGTGATCTATATTGGCGGCAAGGAATACATAAATGGGAACATTGAATCCATTGGTACCATAGCCGAATTTATCCTTTACGTAAATATGCTTACCTGGCCGGTGGCCATTGTAGGTTGGTTAACTTCGCTTGTACAACGGGCAGAAGCCTCTCAAAAACGTATCAATGAATTCCTCAAAGAACAACCCGATATTAAGAATGAGGTCTTGGAACCAACCCCTATAAAGGGGGAAATTACCTTCGATAAGGTAACTTTTACCTACGAAGACACGAATATTACGGCCCTTAAAGACATTTCTTTCCACATTGAAACAGGTCAAACGGTAGCCATCCTGGGAAAAACCGGATCAGGGAAGTCTACTATCCTTGACCTTGTGGCCCGTCTATACGACGTGAGTGCAGGTGAGATAAGGATAGACGAAACTCCGGTTAAAAAACTCAATTTGGAGAGTTTGAGAAGCGCGGTAGGAGCCGTACCACAAGATGCTTTTTTGTTTTCAGACTCTATCTCAAACAATATCCGCTTTGGAAAAGAGACGGCCTCTCAGGAGGAGATCATTGAGGTTGCTAAAAAAGCAGTGGTTCATGAGAATATTATGGGCTTTTCCAAAAAGTATGATACCGTCCTGGGAGAACGGGGCATTACCTTAAGTGGCGGACAAAAACAACGGGTATCTATTGCCAGGGCCCTATTAAAGAATCCTGACATTTATCTTTTTGACGACTGCCTGTCGGCGGTAGACACAGAGACCGAAGAGGCTATATTGAACAACCTTAAAAAGGCATCCAGAAACCGTACCACCCTCATTGTGAGCCATAGGGTTTCTTCTGCCAAGAATGCCGATAAGATCATTGTCCTGGAGGCAGGAAAAATAATTCAGGAAGGTACACACGACGAATTAGTAAACCAGGAAGGCTACTACAAAGAGCTTTACACCCACCAATTGTCTGAGAAAGAAAACTAGAATTTCTTTGCTGAATTAGGTTTTTTTTTACATTTTTGAAGACTCTATAACTAACTAGTACTAGCATATACCAAATGGGCGACAAAGATTTAATGGATCAGGAGGATATTTTCTCAAAAGTTTTAAGGGCCGGAAGGAGAACCTACTTTTTCGATGTTAGAAGTACCAAAGCAGGTGATTACTACCTTACCATAACAGAAAGCAAGAAGTTCACCCATGATGACGGATCTTTCCACTACAAAAAGCACAAAATCTATCTGTATAAAGAAGACTTTCAGGCTTTCAGAGAGAATATGGAAGAAATGATGGATTATATCATTTCTGAAAAAGGACAAGAGGTGATCTCCGAAAGACATCAAAAAGATTTTAAAAAGGAGGAGGACGATACCGCAACTATTGAAAAACCTTTAGACAGTTTTACGGATGTTGATTTTGACGATATTTAAATTCGATTGATCTTACTATCTTTACAGGGCCTTATATAAAGGCCTTTTTTTATCACTTATACGCACAAAGTTAGACAGCTCTTCTTGGTATAGGACATACTATTTATTACATTTAGCACTCTTAAAACTAAAAGAATGAAAAAAATATTTCTCGCCTTGTGTACGGTACTTTCTACAGGCCTTTTTTCTCAGGAACAGGTAACGCTCAATTACTATCTTCCACAAGATATTACCTATGATCCTTCAATACCAAAACCGGCAGAAATCATAGGTCATGAAGTTGGAGAATGGCATGTAACGCACGACAAGCTAATGTTTTATATGCAAACACTGGCCGAGGCTAGCGATCGTATCACCATAGAGAACAGGGGAACCACCTTTGAAGGCAGGCCCATATTATTGCTTACGGTGACCTCTCCAAAAAATCATTCTCAATTAGAAGAAATTCGTCAAAAACACCTGGCACTATCAGAAAGCGGGAGTGCTGGAACAGATCTTGAATCATTACCTATTGTAGTGTATCAGGGATTTTCTGTGCATGGAAATGAGCCTAGTGGCGCAAATGCCGGACTAGCTTATGCCTATTATTTGGCAGCAGCACAAGGACCGGCAATAGATGCGATGTTGAATAACACTATCATTCTGATGGACCCCTCATTCAATCCGGATGGCTTACAACGATTTGCCTACTGGGCAAATACCAATCGCAGCATGAACCTCAACCCGGATGAGAACGAAAGGGAATACCATGAAGTTTGGCCGGGTGGCCGCACCAATCATTATTGGTTCGACATTAACAGGGACTGGCTTCCTGTGCAATTACCAGAAAGCAGGGCCCGTATTAAAACCTTTCACAATTGGCTGCCCAATATTTTAACGGACCATCATGAAATGGGCACCAATTCTACTTTCTTTTTTCAGCCGGGAGAACCTTCCAGGGTGCATCCCCTGACCCCAAAAATGAATCAGGAACTTACCGCCGAGATTGGCACCTACCATGCGAAGGCATTAGATAAAATAGGCTCACTGTATTATTCAGAGGAAAACTACGATGATTATTATTATGGCAAAGGGTCTACCTTCCCGGATGTGGTAGGCAGTGTGGGTATCCTTTTTGAACAGGCTAGTTCCAGGGGACATATTCAGGAAAGTGACAATGGACTACTCACCTTCCCCTTTACCATCAGAAATCAATTTACCGCTGCTCTTTCTACTGTTGAAGCAGCACAAAATATGCGAACTAAGATTCTTAGCTATCAAAGGGATTTCTATCAGGGACAGCGCGATGAAGCCGCCAGAAGTAAGACCAAGGCGATCATCTTCGGGGACGAGAAAGATGCCGCCAAGACCTGGCATCTTGCCGAGATCCTTCACAGACAAAATATCAAATTCCACGAATTGAATCAGGATGTGACACTGGCAGGTTCGCGCTATAAAAAAGGGAACAGCTATGTAGTACCCATGAATCAAAAGAATCATCGTCTTATAAAGGCCATGTTCGAAAAAAGAACCACGTTTACGGATAGCCTTTTTTACGACATCTCTGCCTGGACCTTCCCCCTTGCCTTTAATGTAGATTATGCAGAACTCACTTCCTTGGCCAATGCCGGACCCGAGATAACCGACTTTAAACCGCTTACCGGCGCTGCTAGTGGGGAAAGCAACTATGCATACCTCTTCGAATGGCATGAATACTATGGCCCAAAGGCTCTTAATAAGATCTTAAACAAAGGAATCAGGGCCAAGATCGCCCAATATCCCTTTAGTATGAACGGGATCTCCTATGACTACGGTACGGTGATGATCCCCGTTCAAAATCAGGACCTGAATAAAAAAGATCTGTACAACTTTCTCAATGAAGTGGCAAAAGAAAGCTACCTTAAAATCACAGCAGTGAGCACGGGTGTTACTCAGGGCATTGATCTTGGAAGCGGCGATTTTGAAGCGGTGGAAAAACAGAAAGTGGCCATCATTGTAGGAGAAGGGATCAGATCGTATGATGCCGGTGAGATCTGGCATTTATTCGATACCCGTTATGATATAAAACTCACTAAGATTGATACGGAATATTTGAGTAGAACAGACCTAAGCTCCTATACAGATATCATTATCCCAGGTACCTCGGGAGGTGGTGGCTTAAGCAAAGGCAATGCGGAAAAGTTAAAAGAGTGGGTTAAAGATGGAGGCAGTCTCATAGGCTATCGCACCACCGCCAATTGGTTCGGACAACAAGAATTCCTGGATCTTAAGTTTAAAAAAGACACCCTGGTCGCAAAAAACATACCCTTTGGCAAACGGAATGATTTTCGGGGAGCTCAGGTTACAGGCGGTGCAATTTTTGAAGCAAAAATAGACAGGTCGCACCCAATTAATTTTGGCTATAAGAACAACAGTATTGCCCTATTTAGAAATAGCAATATTTATCTGGAACCTGAAAAAGACAGTTACGATAATCCTATTCAATATACGGCCTCTCCCTTGTTAAGTGGTTATATATCGGAGGAGAATGCTGAGCTAATCAAAAATAGTGTTCCCTTTAAAGTAAGCAGAATGGGCCGGGGCAGGGTAATCCTTTTTACGGATAACACCAATTTCAGAGCTTTTTGGTATGGCAGCAATAAATTGTTGATGAATGCCATTTTCTTTGGAGATATGATGTAAACGGTTGCAGGAGTGTAGGTTCAGTCCCGGTATATACTAGGGTCTCCTGAGTTTGACATAGGCAAGATTGTACAGAAAGTGTACAAGGACAATTGCTGTTGCAGTTATTGGATCTATAAAAGTGGCCAAAAGAAACCATACGAGAAGGTAAAAAACCGGTTGAAACAGCAAGGCAAAAGAAAATCGGTATGTACTCACGAACTCTATTTCATCGATCCTCGGTTTAATAAGTTTTCTCCATATTAAAAGCATGGGCATATTAATCACTTCAAAAATGAAGGTCGCGACTTTAATTTTCCGTGGCGGATGAGTTTTTCCTGGGTGCTTTTGGCCCAATTGATAGTTGTTAATAGCCAAATTTGTTTCCTGAGGATTTAGGTAATCAGCGCCCGTCCCATCCAGATAATGAAGCAGCTCCAAATAATCATATTGTTCGTCTATATGAGTTGTTTGCTCTTTTAAGGCTTCATAAACCCTCTCCTTGATAGTGGCAACAGACCCAAGATGATCTTTATGATCGTACAGCGCCCGAGACGATATGGGTTCACCAAAATAAAAGGCTACGCTGTCCCGGAAGGCATCGGCTTTTTTGTAATTAATCCCTACGGGCACAAGTTGCACGTCTAATGCCGGATATTGATCTAAGGTGGCAAATAAAATACGTGTAAACCCTTTGCTTAAAGGTCGGACACGCCTCATAATATTATGATTGGCTTCTGGAAATAAAAGAATCGCTTCACTTTTATTCAGCAGCTGAGTGCACTGTCTGAAGATAGCTTCATTTTTACCAAGCGTATCTCTCCCATCTCGCATACGGTAAATGGGCAACATTCTCAGAAAACTAAAGACTTGATTTACTACAGGATTTGTAAAAACGTCTGCCCGGGTCAGAAAATAAGACCTGAAAGGTGTCACAGCTGCGATTACCAGTGGATCCAGCAGGGCATTCTGATGGTTTGCCAGGAATAGCACTGGTTTATTCCTGGGAACCGTTTCTATGCCGTGAAGTTTCACTTCTCTGAAATAACAGAAGAGCCCGAAACTAACTATTTTCTGAGTGAGAAGATACATCATGGTTTTCATGGTCTGGCGTTTTTTCTTATTGGGGTGAGGGCCCAGAAGGAACCTAAAAGTGAACCGGAAATAAGATGCCATATTCCCCAAAAAGCTGTAATGATCGCCATACCGCCCAGACCATCAAAAAAAGTAAAGATAAGCACCAGTCCCAAACCAGAATTCTGAATACCGGTCTCTATGGTAATACTTCGAACATCAGCAACCGATAAACGAGCTAGCCTAGCAAGTGAAAAGCCAGTGAAGAATGCCAGGGCGTTGTGTAATAGCACCAGCCAAAATACGTAAATAAGATATTCCTTTATAAGCTCCCAATTATTAAAAACCACTAGCAGGATCAAACAAATAAAAAATCCAAGGGAACAAATTTTTAGATATCTGGAGATTTTCTTCGCAGTTTGACGGAAACGATGATTGATCCAAACACCCGCAATCAAGGGTAATCCCAAGATCAAGGTAACCAACTCTATCATTTCTAGTGGATCTATGGCAATTTCCTTTAACAACAAATTTGTGGGCTCATACATAGATCCCCATAAACTGAGATTCAGAGGCGTAAAAATTATGGCAAGGAGCGTAGCATTTGCGGTTAGGGTAACAGATAATGCAGTATTCCCTTTCCCTAAGGAAGAAATAAAATTAGAGATATTTCCACCCGGACAAGCCGCTACCAGAAACATTCCCAGGGCCATACTGGGCATAGGCCGCAGTATTAATACCAGGAGAAACGTAATAAAGGGAAGAACTAAAAACTGACTAAGAATACCCACCACAATTGGTTTGGGATGTCGCAGAAGCTTTCTAAAATCATCCAGTGTTATATCTAGCGCCACCCCAAACATGATAAAGGCCAGGATCAGATTGAGGATCCAGAGTGTTTCTGTGCTAAAATTTATACGAACCGCATCTAAAGAAGCTTCTATCACCTGTGACAAATTGAAAATTAGTATTTCTTGTAATGGGCCTTCCTGCCAAAGATAAGTAAGTTCCCCTTCTATAGCCCAATGGGGTTGTCTACTTAAGCTTTCACTGCTTTATTAAGACCTGCGCTTATAAAAATATCAGGATACTTCTTGCTTTAGTTCCGTGCTTATTACTTTTGTATCCTAAAGAGAGAAAACATGGCACGAACAGAAAGCAATATGCTACCCTTGGGAACGCTAGCTCCAAATTTTTCACTGCTAGACACCGTTACGGACAAACGTAGAACATTGGAGGACATAAGAGGAAAAAACGGAACGGTGATCATGTTTATATGCAATCATTGTCCGTTTGTAAAGCATGTCAATCCTCAAATTGCACTTTTAGCAAAAGACTACCTGTTAAAAGGTATAGGTTTTGTTGCTATCTCTAGTAATGATGTCTTAAATTACCCACAGGATGCTCCCCATTTAATGAAGGAGAACGCAATTCTGGAGAACTATAGCTTTCCGTATTTATACGATATTACCCAGGAGGTAGCCAAAGCCTATGAGGCGGCTTGCACACCCGACTTTTATTTGTTTGATGCAGCGCTACGTCTTGTGTATCGTGGGCAGTTAGATGATTCCCGTCCCGGAAACGGTCTGCCCGTTACGGGAGCGGACCTTCGGATGGCACTTGATTTTTTGTTAGCCGGCAAATCCTTACCCAAGAACCAGAAACCTAGTATTGGATGCAATATAAAATGGAAGGATCATTGAGATCACCCTTATGAACGGACCACTAAGACTCCAACCTTTGAATACTGCTACATTTTCCAATTATTGTGAAATTGGGGAGCAGGCATACCGGGAACACTACCTTCATCTCTGGCCGGAAAAAGACCCATCTCCTTACCTAAAAAGTAGTTTTACAACCGCTGTTCTAAAGAACGAAGTCTCGGATCCTGCCACTTTCCATTTTATCATACGAAATAAACAGGAAGGAATAGGAATAGCAAAATTAGTAAGGAACAAAGGTTTCAAGGAGTTCCCTGATACAAATTCTATACTTCTGGAAAAGATTTATCTCCTGCAAAGGTTTACCGGAAAAGGTTGCGGGACACAAGTCCTGGAGCAACTGGAAACTTATGCTAAAGGATTGGGCATGCGATATATATGGCTGGCTACCATGAAAAAGGGAGAGGCTTTAAAATTTTACCAGAAGCTGGGCTATTCCATTAGAGGAGAACAAATACTACCTTTTGAAAATGCAAGACCAGAGGAAAAAGGAATGTATATTTTGGCGAAAGAAGTTTTTACTGCGGTCCCTTAACCAGATCACCAGGTATTGCGATCCAGCAGTGCTTGAATGTGTGCCAAATGGTGATTTCCATGCCAGGCGTAGCGTCCAATATTTTCTTTCAGGGTTGTTTCTGAATTGCCCACGGGATGAATAAATGTCTTCATAAGATCTTCTTCAGATAGTCCTTTGAGGAGGTATACCAATTTGGCGTGAACAGCATCAAGGTGTTTTAGGGACAGGTCTATCGGAGCCGAAACAGCATCGAATAAAAGTGCCCACTCCTTTTCCAAATAGGGTTTTATAACCGGCCTGTCTTCTGTGAGTGCCCATTTAAAACGAATATAACTATGATGATGACTGTCTGCCAGGTGATGCACCACCTGCCGGACTGTCCAACCCCCGGCACGGTATGGGGTGTCTAGCTGCTCCTTTGATAATGGGATTACGAGGTCCGAGAGATTAACGGGCAAGGCTTCCATCTGGGCGACCCAATCCTTAACCAGAAGCGGATTGATGATTGCGGGCTTTACGAAATGACCTATGGGGTATTTTAATTGCTCAAGTTCTAAATCATCCATGGTTTAAAAATAATAGACCTATTTAGGCTTACCTAAGAATGAAGGTAAACATTTGGTTAGAATGGAATGAAAAGTAAAAGATAGCAAATTTTAATATAGAATTAACCCAGGAGATCCTTAAAACTGATAATTCTCTATTAAATTTGTAGGATAGATAGGTTACTAAAATAAAATACAGTTATGGCAACACTAAGATTGGGCGACACGGCCCCAGATTTCACTGCAGAAAGCTCTGTAGGAAGACTTAATTTTTATACGTATTTAGGGGATAGCTGGGGTATACTTTTTTCCCATCCAGCAGACTTCACCCCTGTTTGTACCACGGAATTAGGGACAGCAGCAAAATTTAAAAAGGAATTTGAAAAACGCAATGTAAAAATGTTGGCCTTGAGTGTGGACGGGAGGGAATCTCATTTAGAATGGATAAAAGACATAAATGAAACCCAAAACACAGAAATAAACTTTCCGATCATCGCCGATGTAGACAAAAAGGTATCCGATGCTTATGATATGATACATCCTAAGGCGAATGATACTCTTACGGTACGCTCTGTGTTTATTGTGGCACCAGACAGGACCATCAAGCTTATCCTAACCTATCCCGCCTCTACCGGTCGTAACTTTTATGAATTACTCAGGGTGATAGATTCCCTGCAACTCACCGCATATCACAAAGTGGCAACTCCCGCGAACTGGAAAAATGGTGAAAAAGTAGTTGTTAGTCCTTCCATTTCTACTGCGGAGGCAAAAAAACTTTTCCCCAAAGGAGTAGATGAGATCAAGCCTTATTTAAGACTAACTCCAGACCCAAGCGCATAGGAGGTTCAGCGTTTTTTAGGCAGACTAAAAGAACAGAAATTGTGGAGCGCTATAAAGATTAGGACAGAAATCCTTTATTTTCAATTAATTAAACGTACCTTTGCGACTTAATTAACAATTTATTTTTTATTATTATGAGTAAAGGAACAGTAAAATTCTTCAACGATTCTAAAGGCTACGGCTTTATTACTGAAGATGGTTCGCAAGAAGATCACTTTGTACACATTTCTGGCTTAATTGACGAAGTACGTGAAGGTGACGTTGTAGAATTTGAACTACAACAAGGAAAAAAAGGATTAAACGCCGTTAATGTGAAAGTATTAGATTAGGTAAAAATTCCATTTTTTAGCATAACCCTGGCCCAATGGTCAGGGTTTTTTTTGTGCTAATTTTATTAAATTTCAAATTGTTAATAAGTTGTTACTAACTTCAACCACCTCGGCCACAACAATTTCCCTTTTATTGCGTCTTATCAGTACACCCCTTTAACCAATTAATAACCAACAGGATGTATTCTTTCTTTTGGATCCTTTTAATATTGATCGCCATCAATATCGTTTTATTATTATTCAGTATCACCGGAAAAACAAAAATGTAAAAAAACCCACCTGATGGTAGGGTTTATAGTGAATAGGATGTTATACTTAAAAAAAGAATATGTCTATTTTCTTTAGCATCTTATTATTCCTGGTAGCACTGAATATGGCTTTGCTATTGTTTTCCATTCAAGTCACAAAACGCAGTTAAGTGTGTTTTAAGTTTTGATTGAATTCAATAAACGGCAACCTCTTTATTTGGCATCCATTAATTCCACATCAAAAATCAAGGTGGCATTCGGAGGTATTACCCCTCCTGCACCCGCGCTGCCGTAAGCCAGATCTGACGGGATCACAAAACGTGCCTTATCCCCTACTTTCAAAAGGCCAATGCCCTCATCCCAACCGGGAATTACCTGGCCAACACCCAGTTGAAAAGAAATAGGCTTATTTCTTTTATAGGACGAATCAAATACCTGTCCGTTTAAAAGCGAGCCTTCATAATGTACTGACACTTCTTTGCCTTTTGAAGCTGGTTTACCAGATCCCTTTTGAATCATTTTATATCGCAATCCGCTTTTAGTCTTATCAAATCCCGCCGCGATCTTTTGTAATTCTGCCTCGGCCTTTTCTTTTTCCTCAGCGATTCTTTTTGCCCTGGAACCTTCAAAGGTTCTGAAAGCTTCGATAGCATTCCATTCCTGCGCTTCTTTACCAACCCTTACTATTTCGATTGTCTCAATACTATCGCCCTGTGCAATGGTATCTACTACTTCCTGCCCCTGTTCTACATTTCCAAAAACTGTATGTTTATTATCTAACCATGGTGTGGCGATATGAGTGATAAAAAACTGACTCCCGTTGGAGCCAGGACCCGCATTGGCCATGGAAAGAACTCCAGGACCATCGTGTGTAAGTTCCGGGTGAAATTCGTCATCGAACTTGTACCCCGGATCTCCGGTGCCAGTTCCCAATGGGCAGCCTCCCTGAATCATAAAATCTGGGATAACCCTGTGAAAGGATAAACCGTCGTAGTAGGGTGTACCCTGAGGTTTTATATCATTTTCGAGTGTTCCCTCCGCAAGTGCTACGAAATTCCCAACTGTCCCAGGGGTTTTATCGTGAGTTAGTTTTACAAGGATCTCTCCTTTGCTAGTATTGAATTTAGCGTAAATACCGTTTTGCATATCATTTATTTTAATGAGTTGCAAAGGTATAAAAATTAACAGCCACCTCCTCCCTGATGGCCTTTAGAACCAACTAAATTTTTGGTGATTAGTTACTAATCAACCGAGCCCAACTGATAAGTATCCGCAAGATAGATCAGACTGGTCATTGCCGCTGCTCCCAGCTCCAGTTCGCGTCTGTTAACATGTTCAAATGTATCATTTTCAGCATGGTGATGCACAAAATAGCGTTGCGTATCCGGACGTAAACCAGCAAGCACCATACCTTCTTTTTTAAGCGGACCAATATCTGCTCCACCACCCCCTTTTGTAAACTCTTGCACCATATATGGCTCAAAAAGTGATTTCCATTCTAGAAGAGTTGCAAAATCCGATTCTGAACTGTCAAAAGAAAATCCTCTGGGGGTAAAGCCGCCTGCATCACTTTCCAGAGCAAATACGTGCTTTTCTCCCTTGGCTTGGGCGTCAGATGCATATTGCCTGCCACCTCTAAGGCCATTTTCCTCATTCATAAATAACACTACACGAATAGTCCGTTTGGGGATATACCCACTCAATTTTAGGAGGCGCAAGACTTCCATACTTTGCACACAACCTGCTCCGTCATCGTGTGCGCCATCACCGAGATCCCAGGAATCTAAATGGCCACCTACCACCATGATCTCTTCTGGTTTGGAACTGCCTTTGATCTCACCAATGACATTAAAGGAAGGCACGTCTTCCAGTTGTTTGCAATTAAGCTTAAAATAGAATTGAATGTTGGGATCTAATTTGAGCGTAGTACTTAAAAATTCTGCCCCATTGGTACTAATGGCCGCCGCCGGGATCTTTTGCGCTTCCGGCAGATCCCCGTAATTGGTAGAACCCGTATGTGGATAATCATCTAGCTTTAGATTCATCGACCTCACAATTACACCAACGGCACCGTATTTTCCCGCCTGTGCCGCCCCGGCTGATCGCTGATCTACAGCACCACTATACGCCTGAAAAGTATTTAACAAAGTGGGATCCATGGGCCGATTAAAAAAAACGATCTTCCCCTGAATCTTTTCTTTCCCCAACTTATCCAGATCACTTAATTCCCTTACTTCAATTACATTCGCTTTTACACCACCCGGAGGGGTAGATACAGATCCTCCCAGCGCACATATAGGAACATTACTCGTGTATCCGGGCTTGCTTTCGATATAGGCAAATTCTGGTGTACCACGAACCCATTTTGGCACCATGACCGGTTGTAACCAAACCCTGTCCAGGCCCAATGAATCTAGTTCTGCCTTTGTATACGTAATAGCCTGTTCTGCCTGAACAGAGCCCGATAATCTTCCTCCTATCTGATTCGACAGGTAATTTAACCAATCATAGGCCTTCCCTTTTGTAAGGGCCAGGTCGTAGATTTTCTTTAGTTGTTTTTCATCCTGCGTTTGGGCATGGATTATTCCAATGCTCACAAATAGGATCAGGCAACATAATTTCTTTATCATTCGTTTTCTAGTTGGAATTTATACGATTCAATGTTTGCTTTTGTTTCTTCATCCAATTCTGGCTCTACCACATCTGTATATTTTGTTAGTTCCTGAAGCAATATTTCAGCAACCAGTACCCTGGCAGCCTCTTTATTATCTGCCGGAATCACATACCAGGGAGCGTGTTTCTTGGAGGTCTTGTTGATAGCGTCTTGGTAACATTCCTGATATTTACCCCACAAGGCCCTTTCTTTAAGGTCTCCGGATGAAAATTTCCAATTCTTTTCTTTTAATGCTAATCGTCTTAAAAGGCGTTGACGTTGTTCCTCTTTTGATAAATGCAAAAAGAACTTAAAGATTATTGTGCCATTTTGAGCCAAATGTTTTTCAAAATCGTTGATCTGAGTGAACCTCTTTTCCCAAAATGCCTCGTCAATATCTTTTACACTGTGAATTCCTGGAATGTGCTCACTTAAGATATACTCCGGATGCACGCGCGTAACCAGTACATTCTCGTAATGAGTCCGATTAAAAACACCAAATTTGCCCTTCGGTGGTAAGGCGATATAATGACGCCAAAGATAATCATGACTTCGTTCAAGATCTGTTGGCACCTTAAAACTATACACCTCCACACCTCGGACATTAAATGCTTTAAATACTTCCCGGATTAAACTGTCTTTGCCGGAGGTGTCCATCCCCTGCAAACAAATGAGCACACTATATTTGTCATGCGCGTACATCACATCCTGAAATTTACCCAATTTTACCCGTGTTTTCTTTAGATATTTCTTGAGTTCTTTCTCTGAAGCATGGAGATCCTCCTCTGTTTTTATGGAATTTAGTTGAATAGACTTTTCTACCCTATATCCATTCGTATCAATATTCTTCATAGGTTGAATATAAAATAATTTATAAACTCCTGGTAGTTCCTGTCCGTAAATAAACTGATAAAATTGCCCATTAGATGGTATAAATTCACCTAAATCGTGGCTTTTTTCCCTTATGACGATAAAATGAGGTCATCCCAGACTTCTCATTTACCTTTATTCTTCCTAAATCTTATCCTTAAAAGCCTTTGCTAATGAAAGGACTTATAACTTATTTATGGCTATCGCTTTTATCACTCCCGGCAGTCTCGGTAGTTCCAAATGCATGTGATTATGCGGGTTCTAATATCAGCTATATCAGGACGCAGACCCAGAAGGCTCTGGAGGCCGAAAAGTTAAACATGGTGCACTACTACGCCTATAAAGCTTTGAACGCCATTGATAAGTCCAAACAACAGTTCAAAGACTGTGGGTGCGAATATGCCCAGCAAAGTATTGAAGAAGGAGAGAACAATCTTAGAAAGGCCATCAAGGTTACTTCCCTGCTAAGTTCCAGAATGTTGCTCGAAAAGGCCCTGGAAGATACTCAGGGCAGTCTGGAAGCTCTGCAAGATCATACAG
>NZ_JBATLB010000109.1:0-4912 GCF_049669965.1 Muriicola sp.
ATTACTACTCCAAGCAGAGGCGCAGATCCAAATGAAGAACCGACGTTTCCTAATAGGTTAGGATTTGATCATATGCAATCCTATTTTGTTGGGGTTGAAGGTAATCCTGCTCCCAATATGCGGGCAAATGTCAATTTTAATATAACCGGTAATGTGGCAGACAATCCTATAGACGAAATTTTCTATGAAAGTAGATTACGTCTTGTAGATGTCTTAACAGAAAACGGCCCGGAAGATTTGTCTAATCTCAATAGTATGCGAGTGTACAGTGCTTCCTATGAATGGAATGCCAAAGATTTTATCGCAAAGGGATTCTACAGAACAGGTCATTATCATTGGGGATATGAAGGGGATTTCTTTGGATTATATCCGGAAGCCAATTACGGCCCGAACCTGGATATCTACAATGGAGAAATTCTCGGAATGGAGGTTGAAGGTAAAAGAGCTTTGGCTGGCCTAAAAGCTGCCTTTGGTCCTCAATTATGGTGGGGTGCCAACCCGGCCATACTTGTAAAGTATAGCAAAGAAATAGGGAAGTACCATGTCACTGGAATTTTCCAGGAAGATCTTGATAGTTTTGGACAAATTAATTCATCCCTGGCAATTCCTGTACCGAGAACGCGCAGAGCAACACTCCATATAGAAAGAGAGATTGGGAAAGTTGGTTTGGAAATAGGAGGTATTTGGGGGGGACAACCCCTAAATGGACGGGAGTTTCAGTTATCCGAAAATAATCCGGATTATGACCCCGCTAACCCGGACGCCGCTTCTAAATATATAGTTTATACGGATGAAATCAATACAGAAGACAATTGGGGCGCCAAGGCAAAGATCACTTATGCCGGGGGCCGTTTTAACTGGTATGCCCAGGGTGCTGCACAAGGCTTAGTGGCCAATGGTGGTTTTGACCAAACAAAAACATTTACAGGATGGCAGTTGAAGGATAGTGGTAGTGGTAACCAAACTAACTTCCTTACAGGATTTACTTATACGGTAGGAAACGTTCAAATAGCACCCAACTTTTTATGGCAGAAACCTATTGTTGCGGCCATGCCCAATGATGTTGGAGGCCCCGGGAGGTTGAGGAATATCCTGGTTGATCCTTTCGTTGTGCGGGCTAACCGTGAGACAGTTGCAGGAGAACTGCTTCTTACCTGGGATCCTACACCTGGAACCTGGATGTATGAATGGGACAATGACAGGGCAGAAGATGCTCCCTTAGCCATTAGCGCAGGTTTTGTCTTCAGACATCAGCCCACAACAATGGATGCTGCCATCGGATTTTTGGCAAATGGTTCGCTCTTTGCTTTTCCCAATTCGGTTCCGGCAAAGGATCTTTGGGAAACCCATGCCAGGATAGTCTCAAAAGTAAACCCTGACCTTGGGCTTATAGCAAATATATACTTTGGCAATGCCCAGGCTAATGGTAGCGTGGCAAGAACCGTTGAACGTTTTGGTGGGGATATCCGGATGATCTACAAAAAAATAAAAGTACAGCATGCCTTCAAAATCAACGACTGGGGTCCTTTTGATTACCATCGCGATTTTAACTTAACGTTTCCCGTGCAGTTAATGCTCGATATATCAACCTCGCTTGGAAAACCAGACTGGTTTATTCTACCCAGCACGCAGATAGGAATTCGTGGTACCTGGAGATCACTTAATGAATTTTCTAATAGGTACTCTCCTAACAACGCCGCGGAATTTGCAACAGATCCTACTATAAGCCCGGTTGGATTTGGGAACGGAAATGAGTGGGAGATCAGAACGTACATACATATTAATATTGGTAAATAAAAAATAGCAAAATGAAAAACGTAAAAAGAATATATTCAAAATTCACCCTTCTTTTGGGACTCATTTTTGCCGTTTCAGTTAGCTGTGAACGAGAGGTTTCTGGTGATGTGGATTTTGCCAAGTTTTCAAATAGTCCGGATGTCTATATTGACGGATTCAGCGGAGGGTTGGAATACCGGCCTTTTTTAGGATCAAAACTAAATGCGTTTACGGTAGATGGAAATGAAAGATATCAAGGTGAATCGTCTATGCGATTTGATGTTCCCAATTTTGGCGATCCCGCAGGGGCATTTGCCGGGGCTATTTTCCCCGATTATGGTGGACGCGACTTGTCTGGCTATGATGCCCTTACATTCTGGGCCAAAGCAACAAGAGCTGCAACGATCAACGAAATTGGTTTTGGAAATGATTTTGGTGAAAGCCAATACCGCACTCTCGAAAGCAAATATGTTGTTACAAAACAGAATTTAAGGATAAGCACTACCTGGACAAAATACGTGATCCCTATCCCGGACCCGAGCAAATTAACAGATGAAAGTGGGATGTTCTGGTATGCCGAAGGGCCTGAGAATGGCGATGGGTATACCTTTTGGGTAGATGAATTAAAATACGAAAAACTGGGGACGATTGCCCAACCCAAACCTGCCATTTTTAATGGGGCAGATGAAGTAGTACAAGCATTTATAGATGTTAATCTTGGCATTACAGGGCTTACCCAAACCTTTAACCTGGCTTCTGGGATTAATGAAACCGTTGTGGCTGCCCCATCATATTTCACTTTTGAATCATCGGATGTGGAGGTTGCCAGGGTTAGTGAGCTAGGGGTAGTAACACCTGTAGGCGCGGGGACGGCGGTAGTTACAGCTACTTTAGACGGGGTTAGAGCAGAAGGATCTTTAACCTTGCAAGTTGGCGGCAATTTTGAATTTGCGCCTACCCCTACAAGAGATGCTGCCACAGTGATCTCCATCTTTAGTGATGCTTATACCAATGTACCTGTAGATAATTATAACGGATTTTTTGGCGGACAAACTACCACTGGTGGGGCCGTAGAAATAATTGCAGGATTAGAAAATGTTCTTATCTATGAAAACCTCAATTTCGTGGCAACTTCATTTGCAAACCCCACAGTAGATGCCTCGGGAATGACCTTTTTACACGTGGATATCCGAACTGAGGAACCCATTGATCCAGCAGACTTTGTCGTAATTGAATTGATCGATTTTGGACCTGATAATGCCTTTGGTGGCGGCAATGACACAGGGGGCGGTATTACATTTGCCAGTGCCAACCTGGATAGCGGTTCCTGGATCAGCCTGGATATACCGTTGGCAAACTTTACCAACAATACCGGTGGAGGCTTAGGCGGATTCGCAAGTGGAGCCAGAGCTAATGTGGCTCAATTAGTTTTTGCCTCAGGAGGTATTTCTACATTAACCGTGGATAATATATACTTCTATACCGAGTAAAATCAGGGTTTAAAGAATCTAAAGAGTATGAAACAGAAAAAACAATTACATATGAAAGAGAAAATGATACTACTGCGGTCTAAATTCCCTAAAAGGGAATCTATTACTGGTATGATATGTCTTCTTGTAACAACCATATTTATAATGAATACGGGCTGTTCTACAGATGACACTCAAACCGTGGTGAATTTCACAAAACTAAGCATGCAGGATGAGTTCGATACAGACGGTGCCCCTAACAGTTCTATTTGGGGATATGACATTGGTACCGGGAATAATGGTTGGGGAAATAGTGAGTTGCAATACTATACAGACCGTCCGGAAAATGTAACTATCAATAATGGTGTAATGATCATTACTGCACGGGAAGAGTCTTTTCAAGGTGCTGGATATACTTCTGCACGACTTATTACAAAAGGGAAATTTGAACAGACATACGGCCGTTTTGAGGCGCGCATAAGAGTGCCTTATGGGCAGGGAATGTGGCCTGCATTTTGGATGCTGGGTGTAGAGGATAGTCCAACCGAGATCTGGCCGTTTATCGGTGAGATCGATATTATGGAAATGCGGGGACAAGAGCCTACTAAATTAATTGGAAGCTTGCATGGTCCCGGCTATTCGGCGGGTCAGGCTATTTCGAAAGAATATATTTTGCAAAACGATCGCTTGGACACCAGATTCCATGTTTATGGGATAGAATGGGGCCCGGATTATGTGAATTATTACATAGATGATGTATTGTACAATCAAATCACTCCCGAGGACCTTCCCGATGGAGCGGAGTGGGTTTTTGATAATGATTTTTATATCCTCATTAATTTGGCAGTGGGAGGAACCTTTGTGGGTTCACCTAATGCAGAAACAGTATTTCCTCAGACCATGTTGGTAGACTATGTGAGGGTATATGAATATAACGGACTAAACTAACAAACAAAAAAACTATGAAACAATTACTCAAAAAAGCTAAGTACATTTTAGTTCTTGTATTGGCGGTATCCTATATAGGATGTGAAGAAGTTGAAAATTTATTTCCGGACGTAACATCTGCATTTACGTACACTGTAAATGAAGACACCGGAACGGTAACCTTCATAAATATATCTGAAGACGCCAAGAACTATTTGTGGAATTTTGGTGATGGTACTACATCTATCGAAATTAACCCGATAAAGTCCTATTCAGAATCTGGTACCTACACCGTAACGCTTAAGGCCACCAATGAGGCAGGAGCTTCGGATTCTTCAGAAGACCAGGTAATAATAGTTATTGCTACACCTTCTGATGATTGTACAGCAGAGACCGAACAGTCACTTGGTGGTGCCGACTTCAATATAACCTTCCAGACAGATCCTGGTAGTGCTATTGTAGGTGATGGTGCAGCCTATTCGTACATAGACAACCCAGACCCGAGCGGAATAAATACGTCCTGTAAAGTGGGAGAAATCGTGAGGGATGCTTCTCTTCCTTTTGCCAATAATCAAATAGAGGTTGATGCGAAATTTGATTTTAATGCCAATGCCGGGTTTAAACTGAAAGTTTGGGCACCTGCCGTAGGAACCAATGTATTGTTAAAATTAGAGGACAAAACAGATGCTGGGATCAATACAGAAGTAGCAGCGGTAACCACTACGGCTAATGCATGGGAA
>NZ_JBATLB010000110.1:0-2574 GCF_049669965.1 Muriicola sp.
ATGCTATGACGGCCTTCATCACCACCGGAGGGATCAGGGGCAATACAAAGGCCGCGAATAAATTTCAACCCCGGAGCTTTAATATGGGTATCTCCAAAAAAGCATTTGAAAAGACCCGAGGATTTGGCAAGATCCATCCTGGAGAAGACCCAGATCTCAGTATTCGTTTATGGGGGCTCGGATATTCAACTCAACTAATTCCAGAAGCTTTTGTCTACCATAAAAGGCGGGTAGATTTTAACAAATTCTACATACAGGTAAAGAAATTTGGAATGGTAAGACCCATTTTAAACAGCTGGCACCCAAAAACAGCCAGACTTACCTACTGGTTTCCGTTCTTTTTCTGTGTTGGACTAATAGCAGCCATCGCACTCGCCCTGCTTCAAATAAATGGTCTTTTATATCTATACTTCTTGTACTTTATTTGCGTGCTGATCGATTCCTGGCTGAAGAACAAGGCACTGGGAATAGCACTTTTGTCATTGGTAGCGGTGGTTATACAGTTTGGGGGCTATGGACTCGGTTTTTTTAAATCGACATTCTTACTTACTTTTAGTAAAAAGAATCCTCAGGAATTATTTCCCTCCTTATTTTTTAAATAGTAATGAGTAAAAAACAAGTTTTTAATGGTGCTACAAAGCGTAAGGTGAAGGTCTTTGTGGTCTTGTTATTTTGTTCTTTTTTGGCCTGGCTAATAAGTAAACTCTCGGATACGCATACTGATGAGACTACTTTTGATCTGGTCTATACCAACATTCCGGATTCTCTGTTTTTCCTTGGCGCATCTAAAGATCAATTAACCATTACAGCACGTGGCAGTGGCTGGCAGTTTTTGGGATCCCGATTTGCCACAAAAAAATTACCCATAGACCTTAATGGGATGGCACACCGAGGGAATAAGTTCTTTCTTGCGGAACAGGCCTTTAGAAAACAGATCGAAACAAAATTACCGGAGGCCATGACCATACTGCGAATGGATCAGGACACCTTATTTTTTAATTTTACCCGTATGATCAGGAAAAAGGTTCCTGTCGTGGTAGAAGCGACCATTAGTCTGGAACAAAATTACCTGATGGACGGTGAACTGCAAATCACTCCTGATTCCGTGCTTTTGAGGGGTCCTTCAGAAGAAATAGATACAATTACTTCAGTACATTCGGAGCCGGTTTCCCTTATCGATATTTCTTCAGATTTTAAACGAACACTGACGCTTGTAAAATCCGGGGAACTTATAAATACCGTTTATGAACGGAATACAGTGATAGTCAGCGCAGAGGTTTTTCGTTTTTCTGAAAAAATATTCCAGGTTGCTGTGGAAGTGGCCAATCTTCCGGAAGGCACACAAATCAGAACTTTCCCCAATACAGTTGAAGTCTTGTGTAAGGCCAGGATAGAACGACTCAAAGAGATACTTCCATCAGATTTCAGAATTATTGCCGACCTGGAAGATATCAAGGATGAATCACCGTACTTGCCTTTATATTTAATTGAACAGCCGGAGGGGCTTCCAAGTGTGCAAATGAGACAGTCGCAAGTAGAATTCATTTTAAAAAGAGAATGAGACTAATAGGCCTAACAGGAGGGATGGGCAGCGGTAAGACCACCGTGGCAAAAATGTTTCAGGATCTAAAGGTACCCGTCTATAACTCCGATACAGAAGCAAAACGTTTGATGAATGAAGATGCCGGTTTGCGCCCGGCCATTATTAAACTTTTTGGAGATCAGGCCTATAAAGACGATACCTTAAACAGAGGCTTTCTGGCAGAGAAGGCATTTGCTGATAAGGCACTGCTTTCTAAGTTAAACAATATTGTACACCCTGCGGTACGCAAAGATTTCAAATCCTGGGCGAAACGGCAACAAGTTCCGTACGTAATTCAAGAAGCCGCCATATTATTTGAAAATGACGGGTACAAAGGTTTTGATCAAATGATTCTGATTACTGCGCCTAAAAAAATCAGGATCGGACGTATTCGTAAACGCGACGGACTTACCGAAAAAGCAATTCTGGAACGAATGCAGCATCAATGGCCGGAAAAGAAAAAGAAGGAATTGGCCCACTATGTGATCAATAACAAGAATTTAGAGGATACCCGCAAACAGGTATTGAAAATTCACAATCGCATCCTTCAAAAAAGCCTAGAAACTTAAATTTTAACATTTTTGTTAAGGTTAGGTTAAACAAGCAATCCGCTAAATGTTAAATTTTTAATTTTACTTCAAAATGAATAAGCGATTATTTGTTTTTCTTGTCATCTTAATGAGCCTGTCCCTGATTGGTATCATTTCGGTTCAGTTATACTGGATCAAAAGATCTGTAGATGACAAAGAAGAACAGTTCTCAAATGCGATAGCGGAGGTACTCAATCGGGTCACAGACAAGATTGAGGAGCGTGAAATGAGAGATTATTCCGATAGGTTCCTTAACCTGAAGGACAGTCTTGGTGAGTTTAAAAGCTCGCACCTCAGCAATATCTTTTTTATAGATCGCGATATTAATTCTAATGAGATCCTTTTCTATTCTCACGGAATACTTGAGGAAGATTACAATATAGCATCCACGTTCTTTGACAG
>NZ_JBATLB010000111.1:0-55186 GCF_049669965.1 Muriicola sp.
GCACTTTGATATTGGGGTGTCCCTGGTAAAAATCGGCCTGTATCTGCTACTTGCCTGGCAACGGCATGAGCTGTTGCATCATCTGCGAGTACGCCAGACCCTATGCCTAAACGGGCTCCTATATAGGTTTGGGCATATTCCTGAAACCATTGCTGATCTCCTTTCCAACGACGATTGATGTTCAATGCAGTAAAACGGGTGTCATACGAATCTCCCGAGTTCTCGGAGGTAATATACCCTCTTAAGAAGAAATTCTTATTTCTAAATTCCAATTTATGTTGTTGCAGGATAAAATTCTTGATGGCGTACCTGCTGGCACCCTGGTAAATGGTATTTCCACGTCCTACCCTGCCATTATAGATGATCTCAAAATCATCTGCAAAAGGCCTGTAATAGACTGAAAAGTCGGTTTTAACACTTTCGGCACCATAATTGGCCAGGTCTATCTCATCATACCCAGTTCTGGATACTCTAGCGGATCCAAGGGTGCCAGATGGCAATCCTGCTAATTGATCAAAAGGTAGTAAAACAGTGAAGTCATCCCCATACACATTGAGGCCGTTATATGCAGGGTTGGTCCTGTCTGCTCCAGGATTAAAAATGTCATCCGTTCTATTCGCATGCCAGTCTTCTCCTTTTAAAAAGGAGAAATTGGCTTTTACCGCTAACTTATCGCTGAAGGCGTGGGCAGCGCGTATACCAAAATCGTAATAGTTATTATCCCCGGCTGCTTCCTGGGAAGTGATCCCGGTTTTAAAATAGGCGCTGATCCCCTGAAAATCGAAGGGGCTTTTACTCCTCATAAAGAGGATACCGTTAAAGGCGCCGGCTCCATAAAGTGCCGAAGAGGCACCAGGTAATATTTCAACACTCTGTACTTCCAGTTCGGACATCCCCACCAGGTTTCCCAAAACGAAGTTAAGTCCGGGAGCCGAGTTGTCCATGCCGTCTACCAATTGCAGGAAACGAGTATTGGCAAAAGTTGCAAACCCCCTGGTATTGATAGATTGGAAAGTTAAACTGTTGGTATTGATATCTACTCCCTTTAAATTTTGTAAACCGCCATAAAAGGATTCTGCGGCCGTATTCTTAATCTCTTTAAGACCGAAACGTTCCACGGATACCGGAGATTCGAATAATCGTTCCGGGGTCCTGGAGGCCGAGACCACTATCTCATCGAGTAAAGTGGAGGATTCCTGCAGAATGATGGCCAGGGTTTGATTGTTACTGGTCACCTGGGCGGTCACTTCAGAATATCCAATACTTGAGATACGAAGGGTAAAGGGCGGAGTCTGTGATGTTGCCAACACAAAATTTCCATCAAAATCTGTCACTGTCCCGGTAGTGGTACCTATTATAATAATGTTAGCACCCGGAACCGGATCGCCAGCAGCATCTTTAACCGTTCCCTGAATTGTCGTTTGTGCATTAATGCCTATCCCCGCAAGAAGGAAGCATAAAAAGAGTAGTGTTCTCATTCGTCTTAGTTCTTAATTTATGAAGGCAATTTAGCGATTTTTTTACACGGTGGAATAGGAATTCAAAAAAAAGCTGTAGTTAGAAATAACATATTGCAAATAAGGAAGCTCTCTAATTGCGAAATTCTCAGAAAATACAGTTGTATAAATGCCGCAAAGGGGAGGCGTAAGTAAGCCAAAAGAAGGTTCGCCTAAACCATTTTGACTGTCTAATAGTAAGAAATGTAGGGTTATGCCTATTCTACGGTAACCGACTTGGCCAAATTACGTGGCTGATCTACATTACACCCTCTCATTACTGCAATATGATACGAAAGTAATTGCAGCGGAATAGTAGTAAGCAGTGGCGTAAGGCTTTCAAAGGTCTCCGGTACTTCAATGACATGGTCTGCCAATTCCCGTACCTGTGTATCTCCTTCGGTGACAATGGCGATGATCTTTCCTTTTCTGGATTTGATCTCCTGAATGTTGCTAACCACTTTTTCGTAATGACCTTTATTGGTAGCGATCACTATCACCGGCATTTGTTCATCGATCAGGGCAATAGGGCCGTGTTTCATTTCTGCAGCCGGATAACCTTCTGCGTGTATATAGCTTATTTCCTTAAGTTTTAGAGCACCTTCGAGTGCCACAGGGAAATTATAACCCCGCCCTAGATAGAGACAATTCTCAGAATCTTTATAAACATCTGCTATGATCTCAACCAATGGATTAGCTTCCAATGCTTTTTCAACCTTTTTTGGGATGTTTTCCAGTTCGGCCAGCATTTCATGGTATTTAGATCCGGATAATTCCCCTTTTTCCTTAGCCAGTTTTAAAGCGATTAGGGTAAGAATGGTAATTTGAGTAGTAAATGCCTTGGTAGAGGCTACTCCGATTTCCGGTCCGGCATGGGTATAGGCACCCGCATGCGTTTCACGAGCAATAGTAGATCCTACTACGTTACAAACTCCAAAAACAAAAGCACCATTTTCTTTGGCTAGTTTTATGGCAGCAAGGGTGTCTGCTGTTTCTCCTGATTGAGAGATAGCAATAACCACGTCATTTTTGGTAATTACCGGATTCCTGTATCTGAATTCTGATGCATACTCTACCTCTACTGGGATGCGTGCGAGGTCTTCAAAGATATATTCGGCCACAAGACCTGCATGCCATGAAGTACCGCAAGCCACAATAATTATTCTATTGGCGTTGAGAAATTTCTCCAAATTATCATCTATCCCGGACATTTTAATGATCCCCTGGTCTACCAGCAATCTTCCTCTGTAGGTATCTTTAATGGCTCTGGGTTGTTCGTAGATCTCTTTTAACATAAAGTGATCATAGCCTCCTTTTTCGATTTCTTCCAGATTTAATTGAAGTTCCTGGATCATAGGATAGGCAACGGCATCGTCCTTAATCTTGCGAAGTTTAATCTCTTTTCCCGGGCGTATGATCGCCATTTCTTCATCTTCCAGATAGACGGCATTATTCGTAAATTCTATAAAGGGGGAAGCATCGGAAGCTATAAAGAATTCCTTATCCCCAATACCAATGGCAAGTGGACTTCCCAACTTGGCTACTACTATCTCGTCTGGTTTTTGTTTGTCGAAAACTGCAATGGCATACGCCCCAACTACCTGATTAAGTGCGATCTGAACGGCTTTTCCCAGTTTTACTTTTTCTTTTGTCTTAACTTCTTCTATTAAATTGACCAGGACCTCGGTATCTGTATCAGATTCAAAGACATAGCCCCTTTTTTTCAATTCGGTTTTTATGGCCTCATAATTCTCTATGATCCCATTGTGGATAATAACAAGGTTTCCGGAATTTGAGTAGTGGGGGTGTGAGTTTACATCATTGGGGACACCATGGGTTGCCCATCTTGTATGTCCCATTCCCAGGGTACCGCTAATGGAAATATCCTTTTGGGACTTATTTCTAAGGTCCTCTACCTTGCCTTTTGTTTTGGATAGATTAATCTGATTTCCATCATACAAGGCGATCCCGGCACTATCGTACCCTCGGTACTCCAGTCGTTGTAATCCCTTCATAATGATGGGATAAGCTTCCCTGTAACCAATATACCCTACAATACCACACATAGAAATTTGAAATTAAGAGATTCTATTTACCGTAAATTTACAAGAAGTAACTTATATTAAAACGTATTCCGGTTAAATAACGTCTATTATCCACAAGTGGTATGACACGCCCTATTTAGTTTGCTTCGGTGTAAAATATTTCTAGTTTGAGCTTCTTCTCCTCCGGCACTCCGGCTGCGCTTCCGAATAGTACAGTACTCAATGGCGTTAGATTGGCGGCTACCGGCAAATCCTGTTCTGTATTATCGCTTAGCAATGCTCTTGAAACGCCCGTTATTCTTATGTCTGGAGATACAATAAGACCTAAAGTGGCATTGGAAGAATCTCTGAGGATAAGGTTATTGATGTGATCCGTAATACGTATGGTATATTTTATCCCTTGATTGTTCTCCTCTTCCAGGAGGGCGTCATAATCCAAATAGATACCAAAACGAGAATCTGCCACCGAGAAATCATTCCCAGCATTATAAACAGGATTATTATTCTCTGTATTATACATATACAAACGAACGGGCTCTATAACACCACCAACGGCATCTAGTGCATCTCTATCCACATAAAAAACAAGATTGGCTTCATTGATGATCCAATTCTGCGATTTTATAGTATTAAGGATAGTTTCACCATTATTGGCATCAAAAAGTTTGATCTCTGTATAGGTTCCAGGACCCCCTTTAAGATAGATCCTTGAAGCATTGGTGCCTGTATTGAGATTATCTGCTATTTCCGGAGGGTAGGTCTCTGTAAGAATTGTATTTACAGCGTTTCCTTGTATTGGAGCATTGCCGAGCCCCGTTATAAAGCTCAGGATATAATCCCTTTCAGCTGTTTCCACCTCCGAATCTACCACCCTGTCATATTGATAGGTAATCGTGATGTTAGCATTACGAAGGTCTAGCAACAACATAATATCATCTGTGATGGGAGTAACAGAAAGATGTAACCCGCGTAAAAATTCCTTAAAATTTGAATTGCTGATCAGCTCGGACTGACCTTCCTTATCTAAAAAATTAGTTTGAAAAAATGCTGCGTCCAAAGCAACCCGAATTCCCGGTTCAATAACCTGGGGCGCTTGCAATGACTCATCGTCTTCGGTATCAGGATCGTCTTCAACAAAAACAAGTGTTTGTTCATCCGATATTTGAACAGGACCCTCAAAAAGTACATCAGAAACAAAAGAAGGGGCAAATTCTTGTGATGAAAAATATTCCTGCGATTCCAGAAAATTGGAATTCGGATCAAGATCGCGCAGGAAGAAAGTAGAGCGTTCTACCTTAAAGTTAAAAGGCGCCTCACGATTCCCATAAATACTGTCTAATTGTCTCCTGACTGGGAATCTGTTTGCCAGGGTACTGGTGTCTTCAGCATCTAAAATTCCATCCCCATCTGTATCCTCGTTAAGGGGATCAGAGCCGGCCTGGCGTTCCTCGTTGTCTGTAAGTCCATCGCCATCACTATCACTGTTGGGATCTTGCGGATCAAGATCAAATTCGTTGGCTACCCCGTCCAGGTCCGTATCAGAATTATTATTCCTTATATAAGGAATATATAATATCACCTCAGAGATCGTTTCGTTCTCCTCAATTGTTGCTTCAATATCATCCGTTCCTGACACATCCTCCGTACTTTGAGCATAATTCCCAAAGGATGGATTTCCCACACCTCCAGCTAAAGAAAGCTGAGAAGTAATACTGGCAGTTGTTCTTCCAAAAATAGGGTCATTATAAACCCCTATCTGGTAAACAGGAAGTTTGTTGGTCTGTACCGCTTCTATTTTTTTGTTGAAAGCAAAGACATCATAAACAGCTTTGTCCGAACTAAAAGGATTTTCGTCTATGACACCATTCCCTATGGTAGTGACTTCTTCATCACACGATGAAGACACAAGTAGTAAAAACGTTCCTAAAATTACAGGAACAATACCTCTGGATAAAAATTGCATGGAGCTTAATTTAAAACTTCAGTGTTATAAAAATTAGCATACGCTTCTTCAAATTCTTGAAGTGGAACGTAGGGCAACACAGGTTTTTGAAGGTTATTGATGTGTGAAAGCAATTCTTCCGGTATGCCTTCAGCAGCTAAAATTACAGCATCCGCGTAATTCACCCCTATTTTTAACAAATTATTATAGGTAGGATCCTTTAGCAAGCTAACCGCCTCCTCGGGCACGCCATCAAAGGTCACCTTTTTTATAAGGTCCTTATCTAAGCTACCCTCAAAGCTTTTTCCATAAACCGATAGTACAATCTTACTATCCGCGAACAGGGGTTCGTCCGCGTATAAATTCTTTAAATAAAGAGGAAGTAAAGAGGCCAACCAACCGTGAACATGGATTATGTCTGGATTCCAATTTAGTTTTTTAACTGTTTCTACCACTCCTTTTGCAAAAAAAATTGCCCGTTCATCATTATCGGCGAACATGGCTCCATTCTCGTCTGTAAAAGTTGCTTTTCTCTTGAAATACTCATCATTGTCTATAAAATAGACCTGAATTCTTTCCTTCGGGATAGATGCCACCTTAATTATCAGGGGCATGTCCATATCGTTGATCACCAGGTTCATGCCAGACAATCTGATCACTTCATGTAATTGATGTCTCCGCTCATTAATGTTTCCATACCGAGGCATAAAAATACGAATTTGACCTCCGTTGCTATTCACCATTCTGGGTGCTTCGTAAGACATTAGGGAAACTTCATTCTCGGGTAGGTAGGGCACTAATTCTGAAGATACAAACAATATCTTTTTACCATTCATACAGGTCGTCTTTTATTTATCGCAGAAACGTAGGTGCAAAATTACAAAAATTATGCAGATTAGCCGTAATTATAGTAAGTTTGCTCGCTTTTTAAATTTTTGTATGAAGCCAATTTTTGACAAGAAAGGATTACATTCTTTTTTGAGTTCTGATAAAGGTAAGCCTGGAACACTGGGTTTAGTACCAACCATGGGTGCCTTACACCAAGGCCATCTTAGTCTGGTTCAGCAGGCGCTATCAGAGAACTCAAAAGTGGTTGTCAGTATTTTTGTCAATCCCACCCAATTTAATAACCCGGAAGATCTCGAAAAATATCCCAAGACCTTAGAAGCAGATCTGGCTTTGCTAAAAAGTGTGAGTGAAGAGATCATCGTCTTTGCCCCATCTGTATCCGAATTGTATTCTTTGGACATCTCTTCAAAGAGTTATTCCTTCAACGGGTTGGATAAAGTAATGGAAGGGGCCTTTAGAGAAGGGCATTTTAATGGGGTAGCCACCATTGTAGAAATTCTGCTTACCCTTGTCAGGCCAGATAAGGCCTATTTTGGAGAAAAGGACTTTCAGCAACTTCAGATCGTAAGAAAACTAGCCGATAAGCTCCATTTCCCTGTAGATATAGTGGGATGTCCTATTGTACGGGAACCTAACGGATTAGCAATGAGTTCCCGCAATCAACTCTTGTCTGAGTCCATACGGCAAAGAGCAGGGATCATATACAAGACCCTGCATGCTGCAAAGTGTATGTTTGGCACGGAAAATGCGACAAAGATCATAGAGTACGTAAAGGGTGCGTTTCACAAGGAGCCGGATATCGAATTAGAATATTTTCAGATCGCTGATACAGAAACGCTTACTCCTTTAAAGAGAAAACAAGAAAATTTGAAATACAGAGGCTTTATTGCCGTTTACGCTGAGGGCGTTCGCCTCATTGACAATATCGCTTTGAATTGATTACTTTTGCACCATGAAAATTGAAGTTGTAAAATCGAAGATACACCGGGTTAAAGTTACCGGAGCCGACCTTAATTATATAGGAAGTATAACCATTGATGAAGATCTTATGGATGCGGCCAATATCATAAGAGGTGAAAAGGTTCAGATCGTGAACAATAACAATGGGGAAAGGTTGGAAACCTACGCTATACCCGGTCCTAGAAATACAGGAGAACTAACGCTCAACGGCGCCGCTGCAAGAAAAGTGGCCGTAGGTGATATTCTTATCCTGATCACCTATGCCTGGATGGAACTGGAAGAAGCTAAAGTTTTTGAACCAGCCATGATTTTTCCCAATGAAGAGAACAATCTTTTAACCTAACCTTTGAGCACTCGCTTAAAAAAACTTTTAAAAATCATCATCCCCATCTTGCTTGGGGTTTTTTTGGTTTGGTATTCTTATTATAGCACTACTCCCGAGAATAGAAAGGAGATCTTTAAATATATTAAAGAAGCAGATCTTTTTTGGGTTGGCATCTCCGTTCTGATAGGCATTTTAAGCCATATTTCGAGGGCCGTGCGATGGAATTTCCTTCTGGAACCCATGGGGTACAAACCAAAGGTCCGCAATAATATCATGTTTATTTTAATGGCCTATTTTGCCAACCTGGGCATCCCAAGGTCTGGAGAGGTCTTGCGGGCCACGGCTTTGGCTACCTATGAAAATGTACCTTTTCAAAAAGGTTTTGGCACCATCGTTACGGAAAGAGTAATCGATCTGTTGATGCTGTTGATCATAATTTTTATTGCCTTGGTATCCCAAACTGATATAATTATGGGATACTTGAAAGCCAATGGAATTGGGCTAACGGCGACAATCTTTCTGGTGGCTTCGGGTGTATTGTTCCTTTTCCTCTTTCTGGCTTTCTTACGCAGGTCTACCAGCAGACTAGCCATAAAACTTAAAGATCTTGTCAAAGGCCTGCTAGATGGTCTTCTGAGTATCTTCAAAATGAAAAAGAAATGGGCATTCCTTTTCCATACCTTGTTTATCTGGGGGAGCTATATTGCCATGTTTTGGGTCATTAAATTTACCGTTGTGGAGACCATATCCTTATCTCTCTCAGAACTGTTGGTGGGCTTTATCGCCGGTGCTTTTGCCATGTCTACCACCAATGGGGGAATAGGGCTCTATCCTATTGCCGTAAGCAAATCGCTCGCCATCTTTGGTATAAGTGCCGTCTCCGGGGACGCATTCGGATGGATCATGTGGATCTCACAAACACTTATGGTGGTGGTCTTTGGTGCAATATCTTTTCTACTCTTACCGTTATTGAACAGGAACCGTTAGGCTTCCCTAATCAATAAAACAAACCTAATGAGAATTGTCTTATCTCTGGCCCTTGTGGTATTCCTCACTCAGGCCTCCTTGGCACAAGTTACCCATGAAATCTTCGAATCCTTTAAATTACAGGAAAGGCGAAATGTTTCCTACTATTTTCCGGAAGACTATTCTCCTGAGAAAAAATACCCCTTAGTAGTAGTATTAGACGCGGAATACCTCTTTGATCAGGTGGTCGCAAATGCCAAATTCTACAGCAGGTTTGAAGGCATGCCTGAGGTAATTGTAGTGGGTGTTGAACAAAGTAAAGACGATCTTCGGTGGGAAGATTGTGCCTTTGACGAAGTTTCTGGTTTACCCTCTGATAAGGGGAAGCAATTCTATGAATTTTTAGGGATGGAAATAATCCCTTACCTAGATCTGAACTACAGTACAGCCCCATTCAGAATGTTCATTGGTTATGATATCACCGCAAATTTTGGCAATTATTACCTTTTTAAGGATCGTTCCTTTTTCAGTGCCTTCATAAGTATTTCCCCAAGATTGGCTCCTGAAATGGAAACCAGGGTACCTGAAAGAATTTTAGCCATAGATCAGCAGATCTTTTATCATCTTATTTCAGAAGGGGGTAACAGCACTTCAAATTCTGTGGTGAAACTATTAGATCAGAACCTTAAGAGTATAGATAAACCAACCCTGCACTATTCGTATGATGAATATCCCGATGCAAATGAGGTATCTATAGCAACCTATGGTCTTGGAAAAGCATGGGAACAAATGTTTGAGGTCTTTAAACCTATTAGCCCTAAAGAGTACAAAGAAAAAATTCTTACCTCGGAAGAGCCGGTTTTTAAGTATCTAGAAGACAAGTATGCCATGATAGAAGAACTTTTTGGATTCCAAAAACAAGTGAGTCTTAATGATATTATGGCCATTTATGCTGCCAGTAAAAAGAAAGATGACTTTGAAGCCTTAAAGCCTTTGTCCGATCTCTGTAAGAAGCAATATCCTGACACGATGATGGGATTCTACTTTGAAGGGGAATACTACGAAGAATTAGGTGAGGCAAAAAAGGCCCTGCGCACTTTTGAAAAGGCCTTTGGGATGCAAGAGATCGATTTTCTGACCAAGGAATTAGCCTTGGAAAAGATAGATGCCCTTAAGGCCGATTTCGGATTCTAGCCTACAGAAAAATTAATTTAAAATAGCGTACGCCTTGCTTATTAATAGCAGGGCGTTTCTTTTGTTTTTAATTGGAACCACAATATCTTTAGCCAGATCATGGCTAAAACTAAAACCGCCTTCTTTTGTCAGAACTGTGGCACCCAATATGCCAAATGGGCAGGGCAATGCAGTGCCTGTAAGGAATGGAATACTATTGTAGAAGAGCTTATCCAAAAAGAGGATTCCTCTGTCTGGAAAACAAAGGTGAACGGTAGCAGCAAGGCAGCTGTTCCCTTATCTATTTCAGAGATAAGTACGGACAAGGAAGAGCGCTGGGACGTAAAAGATCAGGAATTTAATCGTGTTTTAGGAGGGGGTTTAGTGCCCGGGTCCCTTGTTCTACTGGGGGGAGAACCCGGAATAGGCAAGAGTACGCTCCTATTGCAGATCGCACTTAAACTGCCTTATAAAACCCTTTATGTTTCAGGGGAAGAAAGTTTAAAACAAATAAAGATGCGTGCGGACCGACTTTATCCCGGCACAAATACCTGTTATATCTTAACCGAAACCAAGACGCAAAAGATCTTTCAACAGATAGCAAGTCTTCAGCCAGATATCCTGGTCATAGATTCTATCCAGACACTGCACTCAGATTATATCGAATCTTCCCCGGGGAGTATCTCTCAGATCAGGGAATGTACCGCAGAACTCATCAAATTCGCAAAAGAGACCAATACCCCTGTCATCCTGGTTGGGCACATTACCAAAGACGGCTCTATAGCGGGGCCAAAGATCCTGGAACATATGGTAGATACGGTCCTGCAATTTGAAGGTGACCGCAATTATATGTATCGCATTCTAAGATCTTTGAAAAATAGATTCGGATCTACGGCCGAATTAGGAATTTACGAAATGCAGGGTGATGGACTCCGGGAAGTGAGCAATCCGTCGGAGATCCTGATCTCTAAAAATGAAGATCATCTCAGCGGTACGGCCATAGTAGCTACCCTGGAAGGAATGCGGCCTTTGTTAATTGAGATACAAGCCCTTGTAAGTACCGCAGTGTATGGCACACCTCAGCGGACCACCACAGGTTTCAACAGCAAACGACTCAACATGCTCCTGGCCGTTTTAGAGAAACGCGCCGGTTTTAAATTAGGGGCAAAGGATGTATTTCTGAACATCACCGGCGGGATTACCGTGGATGATCCTGCTATTGATCTTGGTGTAGTGGCCGCCGTACTTTCGAGCAACGAAGATATTGCTGTAGAAAAAGGGATCTGTTTTGCGGCCGAAATTGGTCTGGCTGGCGAAGTTAGACCTGTTCGCCGGGTAGATCAACGTATCCTGGAAGCAGAGAAACTGGGCTTTACCAGTATTTTTGTTTCCAAGAATAACAAAATTGGAATTAAGAATCCCTCCATCACCATTATTAAGGTCTCCCGAATTGAGGAAGTAGTCAATAAGTTGTTCGGTTAGTACTCCAAATTATACTATTTTTAAGTACATACTAAAATGATATACTCAATGAAAAATGTCTTTGTCCTTCTGATCTTTTCAATGTTGCTGATAAGTTGCAAACAATCTATGGAAACTCCTTCAACCAGCAACACAGATACAAAACCGGACTATTTAAGTTTTGAAGGAAGAGACGATCAATTTACCGGTGGAATCAAGATGATCCCCATCACCACCCCAAAAGGAACGTTTAAGGTATGGACCAAAAGAGTGGGGAACAATCCCACTAAAAAAGTATTGCTTCTTCATGGCGGACCGGGCATGACCCATGAATTATACAGCTGTTTTGACGGGTATTTCCCTCAAGAAAGCATAGAATATATATATTATGATCAATTGGGTTCTTATTACAGTGACCAACCAGACGACTTGGATCTGTGGACCAAAGAACGCTTTGTGGAAGAGGTAGAACAGCTGCGCCTGGCGCTGGGTCTTGATGCTTCCAACTTCTATCTTTTGGGTCAGTCATGGGGTGGGATGCTTGCCATGGAATATGCCTTAAAGTACCAGGATAACCTAAAAGGTCTGGTCATATCAAATATGATGAGCAGCATACCGGAGTACAACCAATACGCCCAGGAAGTTTTAGGCCCTCAGATGGATCCTGCTATCTACAAGGAAATAAAGGCCATGGAAGATGCCGGAGATTTTGAAAATCCAAAATACGGGGAGTTACTCTTTCAATATTACTATACGGAACATGTTCTCCGGATGCCACCAGATGAGTGGCCGGAGGCAGTTATGCGCAGTTTAACACATGCCAATAATCAGGTCTATGTTCATATGCAGGGATACAGTGAATTTGGTGTAACCGGAAACGCTACCCTTAAGGATTGGGATGTTAAGAACAGACTAAATGAAATAAAGGTGCCAACCCTGGTGATTGGCGCCCAATACGACACCATGGATCCGGCACATATGGAGTGGATGTCCAAAGAAGTACAGCATGGACGTTATCTCTATTGTCCTAATGGAAGTCATTTATCACAATACGACGACCAGAAGAACTATATGAATGGGGTCATTCAATTCATTAATGACGTAGATCAAAAGAAATTTTAATCAGGGGGCAGGGTTTGGGATCGCCTGGTGAATAGCCTCAATCTCTTTGAGCAGTTCTTCGCTTAAGTTAAGATCTACACTGCCAATATTCTCCTTTAATTGCTCCATGGAAGTAGCCCCGATGATCGTACTCGTTAAAAAAGGCCTGGAAGTGACAAATGCCAAGGCCATCTGGGTGAGAGAAACTCCGTGCTTGTCTGCCAGCTCTTGATATTTTTGTGTGGCATTTAGGGCATTTTCATTGCTGTAGCGGCCATAGGCCGGAAAGAGTGTCAACCGTGCATTAGCGGGCTTTGCACCCCCAAGATATTTTCCGCTCAATACACCAAAACCCAGGGGCGAATACGCCAGCAGGCCCAGTTTCTCCCTGATGGAGATCTCTGAAAGCCCCACTTCAAAGAGTCTGTTTAACAAACTATAAGGATTTTGAATGGTGATCATTCTGGGCAGGGTTTCATGTACCTTACTTTCTTCCAAAAAACGCATGGCACCCCAGGGGGTTTCATTGGAAAGTCCAACATGACCTATTTTGCCCTCTTTGATAAGCTCCCTGAGTGTTTCCAATACCTGATGAATATTGTCTTGCCAGAAATCTGAAAGATCATGGGTATATCCACGTTGCCCAAAATAATTGGTAGATCGTTCCGGCCAATGTAATTGATACAGGTCTATGTGATCTGTCTGAAGACGTTCCAGGCTACCGTTCACTGCCTCTATGAGCGACTCTTTTTTAAATCCTGTGGTGCGAATAAACTTTGTAAACTCTGCTTTTCCGGCGATCTTAGATGCCAGGACTATATCATCGCGTTTTCCGGACCTTTTAAACCAACTGCCAATGATCTTCTCGGTGTGGGCATAGCGGTCCGGATGCGCAGGGATTGGATAGAGTTCTGCGGTGTCAAAAAAGTTGATTCCTTTCTCTACGGCATAGTCCATTTGTTCATGTCCTTCGGCTTCCGTATTCTGACGTCCCCAGGTCATGGTTCCTAAACAAATCTTACTTACTTCAAGGCTGGTATGGGGCAGGGTGTTGTAGATCATTTTGTATACTTACTTTTAATGGGCGCAAAAGTACTCATAGATTATGTAAATCAAAACTGCGGTTGCTCCAATTCCACCAAAATGGGACAATGATCGCTGTGTTTGGCTTTAGACAGGATCACCGATCTTTTGAGCCGATCTTCCAACGGTTTGCTTACCATTCCATAATCCAGGCGCCAGCCTTTATTGTTGTTACGTGCATTGGCCCGGTAACTCCACCAGGTATATTGGTGGGGCTCTTGGTTAAAATGACGAAAACTATCAATAAAACCGCTTTCAAGAAAGTTCCCTATCCACTCGCGTTCAACGGGTAGAAAACCAGAAACATTCTTATTCCTTACAGGATCGTGTATATCGATAGCCGTATGACAAATATTATAATCCCCGCAAATAACCAACCTGGGATAGCTTTCTTTTAGTGCATTGACATAGGTCTGAAAGTCGGCCATATACTGAAGCTTATGGTCCAATCTTGCGAGGTTGGTCCCGGACGGAAGATACAGGCTCATCACAGAGGTATCCCCAAAATCGGCTCGCAGATTTCTTCCTTCCCGGTCCATATAGTCTATTCCGGTCCCGAATTCTACATGGTCTGGTGCTGTTTTAGACAGGATGGCCACCCCGCTATAGCCTTTTTTCTCTGCACTAAACCAATTGTGATACTGATAGCCTGCCTTTTCGAAGAGCGAAAGGTCTAACTGTTCTTCCATGGCTTTGATCTCCTGCAGGCAAACCACATCAGGGTCTACACTTTGCAGCCATTGCAGAAATCCCTTGCTTACTGCCGCTCTAATTCCATTTACATTGTAGGAAACAATCTTCATCTATGTCATTTTTGATCGAAAATAAAGAATGTTTGGGTCAGAAGAAAACCTTTACACATTATGTTCTGTATGATCTCAGTTAATAAAAAGGTTTCTTTCTTTAGCAACTAGTTGTTTTTTTGATGTTATCTTTCGGGCTTCCAAATAGAAAAAAATGAATAGACTATTTGTCCTATGCCTTCTGCTAATTTTGTACGGAAATACTTTATTTTCTCAGGATACCATCCTAGATGACAAAGACAGAGATGAACTGAAGATCAATGCATTTAATTTAATTGCATTTAAATATATAGATGTTGCCTATGAACACATTCTTCATGAAGAAGCTTCCTTTGGAATTTCGTTTTTGATTAATGCAGGGAATGATGACGATATTTTTGACTACTATAGACAATATTCCATTACGCCTTTTTATAGACGATATTTTTCAAAGGGTTTTGCCAGCGGGTTCTTTGTGGAAGGATTTGGGATGTTGAATTCGGGAGAAGAAGATTTTTTTGATTTCAACGAAATCACTCAGGAAACAGTTAGAACTGGTGAAACATATACAGATTTTGCCTTAGGAATCAGTGTAGGCGGGAAATTTATCTCAAAAAAGGGATTTATTGCTGAAGTTTATGGTGGTTTAGGCCGAAATTTCTTCAGTACGGACTTTTCCCCAGAAGTAGTGGGCAGAGGGGGTGTTTCCCTGGGTTTTAGGTTTTAATCCTTACTTTTGACGTCTTTAATTTAAGGCATGAGAAGAACTTTTGTAAGCTGTTATCTCTTGTTAAGCACCCTTATAGCGCTTGGCCAGACACCTGCCACCCAAGACAGTGTTACGGTTTTAAAAGAAGTTCTTCTGCTCGAAGAATTACGTGAAAAACAAACCACCGGTATTGTTCCCTCACAGATCATTGGAGAGAAGATCTTTGATAACTTCAGTCCCATAGATGCTGTATCCGCCATCAATCAAATTCCGGGTGTTTACGTGCTGTCTGGGGCTTTAAATACCAATAGAATAACCATTAGGGGTATTGGGGCACGGACCCTTTTCGGGACGGATAAACTTCGTATGTATTACAATGAGATCCCAGTGACCAACGGAAGCGGTTTTTCTACTCTTGAAGCTTATGACCTGGAAAATCTTAGTCAGGTGGAAGTTGTAAAAGGTCCAAAAGCAACGGCATTTGGCACCAATCTGGGAGGTGCGATTTTACTTAGCACTAAAGAAGCTCTGGGAAATAGCAGCACTTTTTCGAACAATACGACCATTGGTTCATATGGACTATTTAAAAATAATTTATCCGTAAGACATGCAGATAAGGGATTATCTGTAGCCCTGAACTACGATTATCTGGATACGGATGGGTATAGGGAAAACAACAGTTTTCAAAGAGATGGATTGCTCTTAAATACCAACTATCGAATAGATTCAAAAAACAAGATCGGATTGCTGATCAACTATATAGACTACACCGCCCAGATTCCAAGCTCGCTGGGTATTACTGCATTTAATGAAGATCCAACACAGGCAGCATTTACCTGGGCTGCCTCCAAAGGATTTGAAGCCAATAAATACACTCTGGTAGGTATACATTATGAGCATAACTTTTCTCCCCGTCTAAAGAATATCAGTAGCGTATTCTACACCTATCTGGACCACTATGAAGCCCGTCCTTTTGGCATCCTGGATGAATTTACCAACGGATTTGGTTTTCGATCGCGCTTCATGGGTACTGCGCTATTGGGAGGCATGGAGACCGAATACTCATTTGGAGCCGAATTGTACAAGGATGAATACAATTGGGAAGAATATGCGAACCTATATGCCGATAACAATGGGGAAGGAAGTCTGCAGGGAGATCTGTTTGCGGACAATAAAGAATTTCGCACTCAGCTTAATACTTTTGGCTCCTTTACTGCAGACTTATCCGAAAAACTACGCCTGCAGCTTGGATTAAATGTGAATAACACACAGTTCGATTTCAGGGATCTGTACAATACAGGAGACAGTAATCAGAGTGCAGACAGAAAATTCAGGACCATAGCCCTGCCAAGCGTTACCCTCAACTACCATTTTACAAACTATCAATCCGTATATGCCAATGTGAGCAGGGGGTTTTCCAACCCAACGGTAGAAGAAACCTTAACTCCGGCCGGGGTTATAAATCCGGATATTGCTCAGGAGACAGGAACAAACTATGAGGTTGGCTCCCAGCTATTTCTTTTGAAGAATAAGCTCCACCTCTTGCTTACGCTGTATCAAATGGATGTTAGGAATCTATTAGTGGCCGAACGGATTGGCGATGATCAATTTGTTGGAAGAAATGCAGGAAGGACAAAACATCAAGGTCTGGAGGTCGCGATCAATTATCGTTGGGATCTCACCTCTATGATGCGTATCACTCCCTTTGTAAACTACACCTATAACCGGCATAGTTTTGTTGATTTTGTGAATGGGGACGATGATTTTTCAGGAAATCCCCTCACGGGTGTGCCCAAACACAGAATAAACAGTGGGCTGCAAATAGCATTCAAAGACAGACTGTTTTGGAACACCACCCATCAATATGTTAGCAGTATTCCCCTAACAGATTCCAATAGTCTGAGTAGCGATCCATTCCATGTCTTTAACACAAAATGGCGCTATGAACAAAAACTTAGTTCAGTATTTAGTCTGGGGGTCTCATTGGGCATCAATAATCTGTTCAATGTTCGCTATGCCCAATCGGTTTTAATAAATACACAGGCTTTTGGCGGGGCAGAACCTCGCTATTACTATCCCGGCAACAACAGGAATTTTTATACAGGAATCAGACTAAGGTATACTCTTTAGTCTTCTGCGATCTTCTGCAGCCAATAGCGCATTCCTACTTCTTTTTCTATGATAGACGCAATGTCTTTAATGGCGATCCTCTTTTGATCCATAGTATCCCTATGGCGAAGCGTTACGGTCTCATCTTCTAATGTCTGGTGGTCTACGGTAATGCAGAATGGTGTCCCGGCCGCATCTTGTCTTCTGTATCTGCGTCCTACAGCATCTTTCTCGTCGTAGATCACACTGAAATCGAGGCGCAGATCTGCAATGATCTTATGTGCTATCTCGGGCAGTCCGTCTTTCTTAACCAGAGGCAATACTGCCGCTTTTGTAGGGGCCAGTACAGCAGGGATCTTAAGAACGGTGCGTGTTGACCCATTCTCCAGCTCTTCTTCTACCAGCGCATTGGAAAGAACCGCCAGGAACATACGATCTAGACCAATAGAGGTTTCAACTACATAAGGAACATAGCTTTCTTCCAGTTCCGGATCGAAGTACTGAAGTTTTTTTCCTGAGAACTTTTCATGGCTCCCAAGGTCAAAATCTGTGCGCGAATGTATCCCTTCTAACTCCTTAAATCCAAAGGGGAATTTAAACTCAATGTCTGCAGCTGCATCCGCATAATGGGCCAATTTCTCGTGGTCATGGAAACGGTAATTCTCTTCGCCCATTCCCAGGGAAAGATGCCATTTCATTCTGGTTTTTTTCCAGGTCTCATACCATTCCTTTTGAGTGCCGGGCCTAATAAAGAACTGCATTTCCATCTGTTCAAATTCGCGCATGCGGAAAATGAATTGACGGGCAACGATCTCGTTCCTGAATGCCTTGCCTATTTGTGCAATCCCGAAAGGGATCTTTAAACGACCTGATTTCTGTACATTGAGGAAGTTCACAAAAATACCCTGGGCAGTTTCCGGACGCAGGTATAGATCCATCGCAGAATCTGCCGAGGCTCCCAATTTTGTCCCAAACATTAAATTGAACTGTTTTACATCGGTCCAATTCTTAGATCCGGAAAGCGGGCAAACAATATCTAGTTCAACAATGAGGTTTTTTACATCTTCCAGGTCTTCTTTTTCCAAAGATCTGGCAAGTCGTTTTAGGATGATCTGTGATCTTTCCTGGTATTCTACCACGCGTGCGTTGGTGGCCAGGAACTGTTCTTTGTCGAAAGCTTCCCCAAAACGCTTTGCAGCCTTGCTTACTTCTTTGTCAATCTTAGCCTCTATTTTGGCTACATGGTCCTCTACCAGAACATCTGCGCGATATCTCTTTTTAGAGTCTTTGTTGTCTATAAGGGGGTCGTTAAAGGCATCTACATGGCCGGAGGCTTTCCATATAGTAGGATGCATAAAAATGGCAGCGTCTATGCCCACAATGTTCTCATTCATCTGAACCATTGCCTGCCACCAGTATTCGCGTATATTCTTTTTTAATTCCGCACCATTCTGTAAGTAGTCGTATACAGCACTCAGGCCGTCGTAGATCTCACTCGATTGCACGACGTATCCATACTCCTTTGCATGGGAAATAACTTTTCTGAAAATGTCTTCTTGGTTTGCCATTTGGCAAAAATAGAACTTTAGGGAAAGACTCTAATGATTATTTTAACTGAAATTCTGTGGTTGTCAGTAATTTTTCGTCCTCAAATACATTTAGGGTATAGGTGCCTTCCAGCAGGGATCCTTCGGGAACCGTAATAAAATCACAGACGCTCATTTCTTCTCCTTTGAAAATCAATGTAACTCTTTTGCTATAGATGTTTCCATTAACAGAGATCACATTGGCGTTGTCTTCAATGATTCCCATATTGGGTCCAAGAAACTGAAAATACAAGACTTTTTCCTGAATAGTCGCATTTGGATCTGCCTGAACGGTGATACAGCCACGTAACTTTTCTATCGTAGAGGCCTTATTGGTTTTAATGGGTTTACCACTGCGCATTCTGAATCCGCTTCCCTCAGAGTTTACGAGGGCGAGATAGCTCTTTAATTTAAGTTCCTTGCTGAGTTCCTGGTTCTTTCTTCGCAATAGGGCCTCTGCCTGGGCAAGTGAATTGCTTTGACCTCTAAGTTCCTCCAACATATTATTGGTCTCATCATACTTGTCTGCAAGTAACCTATTGTTATAACGCAATAGATTATTATTCAGCTTAATACTATCGTATTTGGCCTCAAGGGTCCTGAGTTCACTTTTAAACTCGTTTAGTTTGTCTATGGTAAATGTTAGTCGGCCCACAGAATCCAATAATTGCTGCACCCGGAATTTAGAATCCTGAAGTTCAATCTCATTGACCTCATTGAGGGCAGATAGCCTATCTACCTCTGTTTTCATAAGGGTTAGATCTCGAACAAGTAGTCCTTTTTCGCCTTCCAGATATTGGATCTGGGTTTGAGATTGGGCATAACTGTAATAAAAGGCGATAAGAACACCAATAATTACTGCCACCAAAGCCGCCAGGATGATTTTATAATTGAATTTAGTATCTTGAATATCCATTCAATAAGGGCTATGTTCTAAGTAGGTTTTAAAGCGTTAAGATTTGATTTTACTCAAGCTACCAAATATAATAAATGATCTCAACACGGTTCTCTTACCCCGCCTGTGTTTTGGATGTAATGCACGATTATATCGGGGAGAGCAGACATTGTGTACGTCTTGTCGAGACCAAATACCACTTACCGAGTTCAATTTTGAAGAAGAAAACAGTTTAGATCACACTTTTTATGGGCGTGTGGACATTAAAAAAGCTTCCAGCTTTCTATTTTATCACGATATAGGCATTGTAAAGAACCTTATTCACTACTTAAAATACAAGAATCAACCACAAATAGGAATTTTCCTGGGCGATTGGTATGGATCCATCCTTAAAAAGGATAGGGGTCTTCCGCAAATAGATCTGGTTTTGCCGGTACCTATGCATCCAAAAAAACTTAAAAAGAGGGGGTATAACCAGGTTGAAGGTTTTGCAAAAAGATTGGCACATCATCTGAATGCCACTTTTGCCGATGACATCCTGATGAAAACTACACACACTCAGACTCAAACGCAAAAATCAAGGATCTTCCGTTGGCAACATCAGGCCCCTTCCTTTGTTAAATCAGGGGTAGGTAATATTGCAAATAAAAAAATATTACTTGTAGACGATGTGATCACTACCGGTGCTACACTTGAGGCCTGTGCAAAGGCCCTTGCCGAGGAACGCAATGTTACCCTCTATATAGCGACTATGGCCATGGTCCCTTAATTTTAGAAATCTACAAATTAGTTGTTTCTTTGCTTAAACTATGGGTTGCATGGCTATTACAAAGCGTTTTATTGCCGGGTTGTTTCTGCTATTTATGGCCTTGGCACTGCATCAGTGTGCTAGGCGAGGGAGCCCTACCGGAGGGCCAAAAGACACCCAAGCCCCTGTTTTGATCAAAGCCGAACCCGAGAATCTCACCATCAATTTTAAGTCGAACAAAATCCGACTCTATTTTGACGAGTACATTAAACTACAGGACGTACAAAATCAGCTCATCGTCTCCCCCCCTTTTCTGTATCCCCCGGATATCAGTCCACAGGGCGGGGCCAGTAAGTATGTAGAATTGACTATTAAGGATACCTTACGGGAGAACACTACCTATACTTTAAATTTTGGACAAAGTATTGTAGACAATAATGAGAACAACCCCAGTTCCTATCTCACCTACGTCTTTTCTACCGGGGATTATATAGATTCCCTGGCCTTATTAGGAGTTGTAAAAGATGCTTTTAGCAAAGAGACCGATGAATTTATTAGTGTAATGCTCTATGAAATAGACACAGCTTATACAGATAGTATTATCAATAAGAAACCACCAAATTACATTACCAATACTCAGGATAGTACCACTATATTCAGGCTTCAAAACCTAAAGGCCGGGAAGTATCGGTTAATAGCCGTTAAAGATGAGGGGAAGAACAATCTGTACGATGCGGTCACAGACAAGATAGGGTTTGTAGAGGATACCATCACATTACCATCGGACTCTATTTACTTATTGAATCTCTTTAGAGAAGTTCCCAAATATGGCCCCTCTACACCCAAATTCAGTGCCGCAAACAAGATCATATTTGGATATAATGGCTATAATGAACAACTGCAGATAAACCCTATAACCCCCATCCCTGATTCTATTCGCACGTATGTCGCCAAAGAACCCGGAAAGGACACATTAAATTATTGGTTTACCCCATTTGAAGTAGACTCGTTGATCTTTGAAGTACTGAATGAACGCATCCAAAAACGCGATACATTTACGGTTAAAACGCGCAAGCTACCTTCAGATTCATTAGTTCTGTCCCCCAAATACCGAGGAACTATTGGCTTTCTTGATACCATGGCCATTGGTGCCAACATTCCCATTCTCCAGATAGATACAAGCAGGGCTTCCCTGACAAATAAGGATACTATTCCCCAGGCTTTGAAAATACAACTGGATACGCTGGGCAACAGTATGGTATTTGATTTTGACAAAGAACCCAATGAGACCTATTCGCTTTCCATTCTCCCGGGTGCCTTAACCGAGCTTTTTGGGGCTACCAATGATACGCTGTTATACAAATTAAAAACTGGGAGTTATGCAGATTATGGAAACCTGCGAATACGATTGGAAGGCGCCGTTACCTATCCTATTATCCTGCAGCTTATAGAACCGAAAGGCAAGATGGTACGCTCCATTATTTCTGAAGAAGATATGCTGTATGAGTTTAACTTATTGGAGCCAAAAAAATACCTGCTACGGGTTATTTTCGACGCTAATGCCAACCAGCGATGGGATACTGGGAACTTCCTCGAAAAAATTCAACCGGAAAAGATCGTGTATTTCCCTTCGGAAATTGAAGTAAGGGCCAATTGGGAACTAGAGCAGGTCTTCCCTATTGAAGAGTAAACGCATCCCTGTCTTCCAGGAATCTGAGTTTTGTCCTTGTCTCCGTTAAATGATCTTTATGAATGATTACAGAAAGTACCTCATCTTTTGTTGAAAATACCAATTGATTTCCAAGAGTGTCATAACAAGCAGAGTGTCCACAATACTCATTGTGGTTGTGATCTTTTCCAATTCTGTTCACCCCAATGCAATAGGCCATATTCTCAATTGCTCTTGCCTTTAAAAGGGTGTCCCAGGCCGAAATTCTGGGTTTGGGCCAGTTTGCCACATACAACAATAGATCATAATTGGCTGTATTTCTTGACCATACCGGAAAACGCAAATCGTAACAAATAAGAGGGCAGATCCTAAATCCTTTATATTCTACTATAAGATGCTCTTTTCCGGAGGCGTAGGTAAGATGCTCTCCTGCCAGGGTAAATGTATGGCGCTTATCATACGACTGATAGTTCCCATTGGGCTCCACAAAGAAAAGTCGGTTGGTATACTGCCCGTTTTCATAAAAAGGAATACTCCCTACCACAGCGGCATTGGTAGTGTGAGCCTCGAACTTCATCCATTGCAGGGTTTTTATTCCTTGATTCTTGTCAATGGCTTCCGGGGTCATAGTAAAACCAGTTGTAAACATCTCCGGCAGTACGATAAGATCTACCCCATGTTCAAGGCTACGGATCTTGTCTGAGAACGAAGCCCTGTTCTTTTCTGGTTCATGCCAGAAAAGGCTGGTCTGAATAAAGGCTATGGAAAGTTGAAGATCCATTTTATACAATGCTTATTTCTGAGTTAAAATCTCTTCCAAATGACCGAATCCCTGCATTTTGGCATGATCTAAGGCAGTATTACCACGGGTATCTTTGATAGCTACATCGGCCCCATGTGAAATAAGTAAACGAGCTATATCGGGCTGGTTAAAGGTAACGGCAAAAATAAGGCAACTGGCTCCCATCGCGTTGGTGGTGTTTACATTGGCCCCTGCTTTCATTAGTTGAGCTGCCACGTCTACAAAACCCTTAAAGCACACGCCCATTAAAGCAGTGTTCCCTACGCTGTCTTTCTCATCTACCAAGGCTCCGTGCTCCAAAAGTAAGCCTACGATAGGGCCATGATTGTAATATGCTGCCAAAATTAGGGGGGTAGAGCCCCTCTGATCTCTGATATTGACCAGCGCGGGATTCTCTTGAAGGGCTCTATTAACTTGCGCTGCCTCTCCTTGTCTGATCGCGTTAAAAAAAGATTCATGTTCCATATGCCAAAATATATAAAAGACTCCTCATCTATTCAAATGTAGGGTATAATTTTATACCGTATATTGTAGTATGAAAGAGAAAGTATTCAATGTCTTCGGGATGCCCCTGGAACCCTGCTGCTATGATCCAATGACGGGGTATTTCAGAGATGGTTTTTGCAGAACTATGGATTCGGACACAGGTACCCATGTGCTTTGTGCCCGGGTAACCTCCGAATTTCTTACATTTTCAAAAGAACGTGGAAATGATCTCAGTACCCCCATCCCTCAATGGCAATTTCCCGGTTTAAATCCAGGAGATCAGTGGTGTTTGTGTATTTCCAGGTGGATAGAAGCAGAAAAAGCCGGCGTGGCGCCCCCTGTGGTGCTTGAAGCAACGCACCAAAAGGCCCTTGAATTTACTACTCTAGAAAAACTTGTGCAATATGCCTGGGTACCCTTATAATACCTTTAATTTTTATTTACATCTTCAATGAATACAACTAACAGCACTATAGATCGTCTGCAAGAACTGTTTTTATCTGAAAACACCAAACAGAAGAGTGAGAAAGTCATCATAACCATTGCTATACTTAGCTTCCTGGTGCATCTGGCCCTCATTTTATTTAAAGATTTTCTGCCGGGGAGCATAACCCTTTCATCTTCTTTATTTAAGAACCCCATTGCTGCGATTTATACCCCCTTTTCCTTTATCCTGGTGTATGAGGTGTATTTGCTGGTATATTATCTTCCCAAGTCTATTTCCCTCTATATCAGCAAACAATACGAGATCATCACCCTCGTAATTATTCGGAGGATATTCAAGGATCTTTCCAACCTCGATTTGAATTCCAATTGGTTTGAAAACAGCTATGACCTTCAGCTCACTTTTGACCTAGTCACTACCTTGTTTTTGTTTGGGCTTATCTTTCTTTTCAATAAACTAAATCAAAATCGCAAAAAAGTAAGGGGTGAAATAAAAGAGTCTAATGATACGCTGGGCCTGCTTATTCGAAGAAAAAAAATACTGGCTATTTTATTGGTCCCTGTATTTGTGGGTTTAGCCTTATATAGCTTTGGCACCTGGATTGCAGATGTTACCGGGGCCATGAACGGTGGGATACATTCACTGGGCGATGTTAACCTTATCTTTTTTAATGAATTTTTTACCATCCTGATCCTGGCAGATGTATTGCTATTGCTCTTCTCGTTTTTCCACATGGATCAATTTAATGCCGTAATCCGAAATTCCGGTTTTATCATTTCTACCATCCTGATCCGTCTTTCCTTTAGCACCACAGGTCTGGTGAACGATTTGCTGGTGGTGGTGGCCGTTACGTTTGGTGTGTTGATCTTATGGATCAATAACAAGTATTATTCATTAAAATAAGGAAATACCCTGTTATTTGGCAATGAATTTATTCCCTGGTTCCAGGCGAAAAGTCCTGTGGGGCCATCTGTGGCTGGTTAATAGTTCCCTCAGCACCGGTATCATTGTAAACAGTCCATTCTGAAAAGGTAAACACCGGATTGCCCCTCTGAATCGTAAAATTTCGCAGGGCACGCCCATCTTCAAATTCATGATTGGTCCCTGAACCATCTTCTCCTACCACACCGAAAATATCTATAATAGTACCAAAAGGATCTACCAAGACCAGATTGTCATCGCCGTTAGAATCTGCGGGACTATTTAATCCCGCCTCCAGAGTGGGAACAAACCCATAAAACAGTTCAAAAGCCTCCGCATCCGAAGCCAATACAATAGTTTGATCCGAATAGAGTACAAAATCGCTTAGATCAATGGTAGAACCCAGGGTATTGTTGTCATTTGTGTACCTATCCAAATGCCATCCCTTCAAGGATAGAGAATCGGGGCCAGAATAATACAATTCTACAAAACGTGCACTACTGGCATTATCTGGATCGGCAATTTCCGAGATAAACAAAAACTCAGAAGTAAATTCAGTGATCAGATCTGCACAACGTTCATTTGTCAAATTCAGATCGGTAAGTGATCTCACTATTAGTTGTGGCACCCCATTTTCAGGATAATATATTCCTGTGACAGAGCCCATACCCTCGGGAAGAATTTCATCGGAAAAATCGGCATAACCACTGTTGATCAACAGTATGTTCTGGTCATTACAGTTAATTAGTTTTCGTTTAGTAGTTTCGCCAGTCACTGCAAACGCCTGCCCCAGTTCTTCTTCACTGAATTCCACCTTGTCTATTTCTATCAAAGTATTTGGTGACTGAAACTGAAGTTCTTCAATACTTGTTTGTTTAGGAGTTAAAGTGACGCTTTGATCGCAAAATCTTTTTATATGATTTTTTACTGCATGTGTAGGAATTCTACCAACGCTTAGATTGCCAAAGGAAGTAAAGACACTTCCAAGTTTGAAGATTCCTTTGGTTCTTCCCAGATATAAACCTTGCAGATGAATGCTTACCTTATCACCGGGATAAAAACGCAAATAAGAATCTCGGAGATCTACTTCTATCTGAATACCATGTATGGGGTTGATGGCTTTGTCCTGAATATGAATGGTGTTAAAGAAATTTCCCTTTTCATCTGATGAGGTCACGTATCCTTCGAGGATCAGATCCTCCAAAATTTTTGAGGTACTCCCTTGGTATAGATCAAAAACATTTTGAAAAGTTGTATTTGCCTTAGTGCTAGACTCACAAAAACCGGAAGGTAGCTCCCATTCTTCAGTCCTGAGGCAGGAAGTTAAGACGGTCATCATGAGAAAGAGGAATAATAAATATGCACTTAAAAATTTCATCTCTTTTTACGTTTAAAAGCTTACCGCAACATTGAGAAAAAAAGTGCGTCCAAAGCCATACCAGTATTTTGGGCCAAAGGCCGGATTGCCAGTACTCATATCTTGCTGCAACTGACCGTAATTTCCATTTCTGCTTTGCTCATACCCCCCTGTTTTATACACGGTATCAAAAACATTATTAAGACTGCAGAAAACACTGATGTAGTGACCCTTATACAACCAGGACTTTCCCCCAACCAGATTAAGAAGGTATACGGCTGGTAGAGACTCCTGTCTGAGCAATGATCTTATCTGGTCTTCCGTTGCTTCGGGAAATGGCATATTGGTAGTTGGATCTATTTTGAAGCTTTCCGTACGTGTTATCATGGCGATGTCAATATAGTTTTGAGCGAGATAATTTGCGGTGCCGGCGATCCACCAATAAGACGGATCCCGATACTCAAGGCCAACAGACAGGGCAGTTTGGGGCCCTTGTGAGATCCGATAGTTCTTGAGGGCTGCTATACCCAGATCAACAGATCCGTTCGTTTGCAGAAGCTCTTCACTTGCCCCTGCGGTATCAAAATTGATAGTAATTTCGGGGTCACTGGCATATTGATAGGTTCCCAAACCACTTACAACAGATGCTTTAAGATTTGGACCTACATCATATTCCACACCTATTTCAATTCCTTTATGTAGTTTATCCAACCCTGTCGCTACTTCTTGCACAAAATCGGATCCCACACCGGCATCCACATAAAAGAAATTTATTTCAGTAGTGTTTTGAAAACGAGTGTAATATGAAGATACTCTTGCGGTAAGTGTTGGCATTCGAAGGAGGTAGGTTATGTCAATACTTTGGACTTTTTCATTTGCAATGTTGGGTACGATCTCGTGATTCTCCCTTGGATTGATGTAAAGCGACTTTAATAGTGGGGCGCTAGTTCCCAAATATGTAGTTGCTTTGAACCATTGTCTGGAATTTAGTCTGTATGATACGCCTCCTTTTGCTGAAAAGTTTTGAAAGCGCTTTTTTTCACCTTTACCTCCGGAGTTTTGTAAATAGCGTTCATTTAAAAAAAGCCCGTTTCTTTGGAAATCTCTCTCAGCATATTCTCCTGCGACAAAAATGTCCCATTGTTTCCAAAATAAACGGGCTTGTAAAAAACTTTTCAAATGATAGGATTCTATAGTATAGTTGTAGTTGAAAATGTCATTTTGTTGCTTACTCAGAGAGCCGTTGACATCGTTACGTGTATTCGTGAATGGATCTATGTCTGCTAATTCAGAAGCCCCTAACAAATCCTTTGCTTTCGCAAAGCTATGGGTCTTAGAACGCTGAAAACTAAGGCCTGTATCTAATTTAAATGACTTCCCAAAAGTGAGATTCAACACCGTATTGGCAGTGAATACTCCTTCTTTGTTAACGTCGTCATACCAAACATAGGCTGCGTTATCTTGCCTGGATTCCGTTTTGTTTGACTCATAGAGTGTTTCCCAGGGTATTTGAGGGTTACGCAATAACGCTGCCCTGGCCTCATTTGCTCCGATAAAGTTTGCGCCAATCGGACTGTTGATATAGTAACTGGGCATGTACCTGTAATAGATGGGCTCGGGGTTTGGAGCATCGTAGTATCCCAATCTACTACTGCTAATTTCTCCGGATTGTTGAGCCACAGCAGCTCTTATACGTATATTTTTAGACTTGTATTTGTAGTACAGCATCCATATTGGTTCCTGTAGTGTTCTGATTCTCGATGATCTCAGTAAGCCCTCCTGCCACCCCCAATAAGGATTATAGGTAGACCCCAGCAAAGTTGTTGCTTCGTCTGTTAGGGCCGAAGACCTTCCCCTACTGTTGTAAGCATTGATCATTGTAATTCCCAAAGTATGTAGAGAGGAGAAAGCATAGTCTACAGCAGCGAACAGCGAATAGGCTTTATAGGGTGTTCCGTCTACAAATCCTTCACGCGCGCCTCTGCCGGAAAAGGACAATGAATATGCCAGGCGCTTTTTACTTATTCCTGAATGATACGAGGCCATGATCCGGTTGGTATAGGTTCTGTTGGAGGTCGCGGCCGATAAGCGCAATCCCGGCCTTGCCATAGAGGGCGACATATCTATAAATGTACTTCCGAGCAGGCCGCCAAAGGAATTATCGGAGGGTGACAAACCATAATTCAGTTCCTGATTCCTCGTAACATCATTAAGTCCGCCCCAATTGTTCCACTGAGGTCTTCCATCCCAGATGCGATTCATAGGGATGCCATTAATAAGTACCCGTCCTTCATTGGAATCGTAGCCGCGTACTTTAAAATACACCTGACTAAAATCAAAGGCTGCTCTGGAGAGAAATACATCGCGGGTTGCCTGCAACAATCCGGAGGCGGTCTCCAGACTTGCATTATCAAACAGGTCGGCTTCCGTAAGTGACACCAAATTATCTGTTTTTTCAGTGGCAATATTTTGTTCTACAAATATTACCCCTAGTAGAAGACTGTCTGTTTCTATAAGTACAGGATAGTATTTTGAAAGGATATTCGGCGAAGAAAAAACCAGCTGCTGTTCCCCTTTTAATGCCGTGACCAGTACAAATTCACCCTTCTTGTTGGTGCTGCTTTCTGTAGTAGTTCCCTCTATTTGTACCATGACTTCCGGGACGACTTTTTGATCTCTGTATTCCATGACCACTCCTGCAATGATAGAGGTTTGAGCCTTTCCCATCTGTATTAAACCTATGCTAAGAATGCTGTACATTAGAAAGATAGCCCTGAATTTTTCCCAAAAATAACGCCCCCACCTTTTCATTGTCCTCTACAAAATCAATTCGATCATTTTTTTATCAGGACCAAAATAGCGGCTTGTGCTGCAATCCCCTTGCATCTTTGAATACTACTTTCGACCTTAATATACGAGGCAGTTCAACAACTAATACCTATGAAGTTCTTACAGATACGTTTTATGATGCTTGCCTGTTTAGTGGGGAATGCCCAAGAAACTGATCTTTATACAGTGCATACGATTGCTTTTTACAATGTGGAGAATTTGTTTGATACCAAAGAAGATTCACTTGTCTTTGACGATGCATTTACCCCGGCAGGATCCTATCAATGGACCTCAGAACGGTATAATAGAAAAATTGATCATCTGGCACAGGTAATCAAAAGGGTTGGATTCTCCTTTAGGAAAAGTCCACCAGACATCGTAGGTCTTTGTGAGGTCGAAAATTTAAAGGTATTGCAAGATCTGGTTGCACATCCTTTATTACAGGCATCCAATTACGGGATCGTTCATAAGGATAGTCCGGACGAAAGGGGAATAGACGTTGCAATGCTTTTTAAGAAAAGTACTTTCCTCCCTACTGCCATGAAGTATCATACACTTAAACTCTTAAATGAACAGCGATTTCGGGAATACACCAGGGATCAGTTAGTAGTCAATGGTTTTTTAGATAATCAAGCCATCTATCTAATCATAAATCACTGGCCGTCCAGACGGGGAGGTGAATCTAGAAGTCGGCCTCATAGAATAGCCGCTGCCGAATTGAATCTTAGCATCATAGATTCCATTAAACACATGGAGAATAATCCAAGGATCATTGGCATGGGAGACTTTAATGACAACCCCACAGACTACACTTTTAGAAAGGTGCTCAAAACCAAGAATAAAAGCGCTGCGATAAAGGATATGGAGTTATTTAATCCCATGGAACAACTTTTTAAAAAGGGGGAGGGAAGTTTGGCCTATAGAGATCGATGGAGTCTTTTTGATCAGTTTTATGTAAGTGGAAATCTTGTAAATGGCCATTCCCCACTGAAAGTATGGAAGGTTGGTATTTACAATCCCTCTTCTTTAAGAATACCACAAGGACCATTCAAGGGGTATCCCCTCAGAACCTACGCGGGAGGCCGGTATACGGGTGGCTATAGCGATCATTTTCCAGTGTATGCTTTCCTTATTAGAAAAGTGAAGCCCTTATTAAGGGGTGACTAATTTCATTCTTTTGCACTATTTTAGCAACAAAAGTTTGTTCTATGCGCTTTCCTTCGATATTGCTAGTGTTAATATTCTTTATGCTACTCATGGATTCATGCACTGGTCAGGAATCAGAAACAATCGCAAAACCCCCATTGCCAGAAAACCAGATACCTGTGACCTCATTTTATACAGGAAATCCAAATACAGTGACCGCCCCAGCGGGTGGTGTTTGCATGATGGGTGGGCGTACGGAAAATGATAATGCCATGCGCTGGTTTTTAAATCGCGCACAAGGTGGAGATGTGCTGGTAATGCGTGCTTCCGGGTCTGATGGGTATAACGATTATTTATTTTCAGAATTAGGTTCGTCTGTCAATTCTGTGGAAACCCTGGTTTTTTCAGGAGTAACAGAAGATGCGGCCATAGTTGCCAAGATTGATGCTGCTGAAGCTATCTGGTTTGCCGGGGGTAACCAGGGCAAGTATGTAGAATATTGGAAAGACAATTCCATTGAAGATGCACTACAACGCGCAATTAATAGAAATGTGGTTATAGGTGGTACGAGTGCGGGAATGGCCATTTTAGGCGAATTCGTTTGGACAGGTGAAACTATTGTAACCAATTTTTTAAGCATCCCTTTTTTACAAGGAAAGATTACAGACACTCATTTTAGTGAGCGCAGTAGAATGGACCGTTTATTGGGTTTTATTGAGGAAACAGGTGCAAAGGGAATTGCCGCTGACGAATACACCGCTATTTGTATGGATCCCTCAGGGCTTGCAAGGGTTTTTGGCGATGAGGCAAACGATGATATTGCCTTTTTTATTGATGAATCATTCGAAGTTATCAGTGTAAAAGGAACTGCGAATGGAAGCGCTTCATTTGATTTATCCGCTTGGTAAATCCCCTTTCAAAAGTTTTGCGAACAGCAACTTGTTGTTGATTGTTTATTTTATCAAAAGGCAGTTTTCCTTTACTCCGGCGTCACTAATTTAATATTCCGCCACTTTACTTTGATCCCGCCCCCATCATGGATCTGCAGGGCTATGGAGCCTTCCCCGGCGCCAATGGCGGCATCATTTATACTAACCATCTGTACCCCATTGAGCCAGGAGGTAAGCTGATCTCCCATGACACGGATCTTCATGGTGTTCCATTGTCCTTCTCTCAGGACAAGCTCCTTTTCTATCTCTGGCTTAACCAGCCAACCACGGCCGTAGGATTCATAGACCCCCCCGGTGTGTTTTCCTTTGGGGGCCACCTCAACCTGCCATCCACTTACTTTGGTACCTTCTATGGTAGATCTGATAAATACCCCACTATTGCCATCGGCTTCCTGAAGGAAATCTAACGTTAATTCAAAATCTTTATACGGTTCATCTGTGGCAAGGTATCCATACTGTGCATCGGGGCCGCTTTCTGAGACCAAAAGGCCATCTTCCACATACCATTTTTCGGTGCCATAAATGGTCCAGCCCGTAAGGTCTTCCCCATTAAACAAAGATTTCTCCTGGGCCATCACAATGACCGAAAACAGACACGTAAGTATTGTACTTATATATTTCATAGTATTTAATTTTCTAATTAAACCATTGCGCATAGGGTATTCTTGTAAGAATCAACAGCAATCCCAGGCCGTATAACAGGGCAATGACCTTGAACTTTTTGCGGGCTTCCATCACTTTTTTATGGCGAGACCAACCAATAGTGATTATCACCACGGCCAGGATATTGATAAACGGATGTTCAACGGCTAAAAGTCGCGCTGCAGGGTTGAGTCCCCCCATGCCCAGGGTTTTAACGGCGAAGAATCCGCTAGATGAGATAAAGTACAGCAACAACCCAATTATCAATTGCATATGGCAAAGGATCAAAGTAAACAGGCTGAGGCGGTAATCCTTTTCCAGGGTAAACATACGTTTGCCAATGAGGCCTGTGATGGCATTGGCCACGGCGAGAAACAAAAGGGCCAGAACTATGTAGGCCAAATAGGAATGCAGTACGGATATCCAGTCGGTCATAAGACTATCTTTCATTATGGTTTATTTCTTTTAAAAGTAGTAATTTTTTCCAATAAAAAACCCCGCATAAAGCGGGGTTCTCTTATTGAAATATATTTCTTAGTTAAACAGGTATCTCACTCCCACCTGCAACCTCCAGGTATCACCAATGCTGGTAGATGGTCTGTAAGTAGATGTTGGGAAATCTGAGGTTCCTGGGATGGTGTTCAAACGATATATAGGCTCATTACTGGCATTTCGGCCTCTGAAGCTAAGAGGAGTTCGCTGAAAGGCAAACTGTGGAACACCCCACTCAGAATTTAACATATTCCCGATGTTAAGAAAATCCAGTGACAATTGGATCTTGTTCTTTTCATCATTGGTTAGTTTTATATCCTGAGTAATTCTTAGATCATATCTGTTTAACCATGGGTTTTTAGCTCCGTTTCTTTGAGCCACGGTACCACGGTTAGCACTGAGATACTCATCCCTGTCGATATAATTATTGAAGAGATCGATCTGTTGCTGAGCCGTAATGGTGTTACCTCCCAAGGTAAACTCTTCAAAATTTAGTTCTGAGGCATCATTAGGGATATAAATTAAACGATTAGAATTGTCCCCGAAGTCTCCGGCATAGGTATAGCTGAAACGTCCGTTTTCTCCACCTTCCCAGAATAATGAAATAGTGCTGTTATCCGTTTTGTAAGCAACGTTGGCGATAAAACGGTTAGGTTGGTCAAATCCGGCAAAGCTTAGTTCAGGACTGTTCCTGTTTTCCTGCACTACGGCAGTCCAAAGAGAACCGGCCTGTGACCCTCCAGAGGCATCAAGATCTCTAGCCCTTGAAAGGGTATAAGCGATCATGGTGTAGAATCCGTTATCGAACTGTTTCTGCAACTGAGCAGATAAGGAGATATAGTCTGCCTTTTTATCAGCGTTGGTTAAATAGAAAACATTCCTAAAATCAGCATCATTGGAATATCCTCCATCCCAGTAAGGACGTTGATCAGGCCCGGCAAGGTTCCCATCGGGAGCTCTTAACACAGGATTATAAACTATAGGTGTAGACAGGTCTTTTGAATAAATAAAATCCAAAGTTCCTGTGATACCCCAAGGCAGTTCATGATCGACCCCTATGTTTGTCCTCCATACCTGAGGTAATTTAAAGTCACGGTCTGTAAGGTTCAACTCATTAGAAAGGGTCTGTGACGGATTTGCAGGATTACCAAAGGTAACATCCGGGTTAAACACATAACCTGGTCCAAATTCCGTAGCTACATCGGCACCTTCAAACCCAAGACCTCCTCTAACCACACCAGAACCATTGATCTGGTTACTTAGCCATACAAAAGGAATACGTCCTGAGAAAACCCCTGTACCACCTCGTACCTGTGTGGTGCCTTCTCCCTTAACGTCCCAGTTAACCCCAACTCTTGGAGAAAACAATGGCTTCACTTTTGGGAACTGGCTTACATCCGGAGTGAAGTCGTTTCCATCCCCATCAGTAAATGTCTTATTAAGACCATCTAGCAAGGTGTTGCTTGGAATATCCGTAGCGTAGAAAGGGAAATCAATCCTAAGACCCCCTGTTACTTTCAGGTTATTGTTTACTTGATATTCATCCTGGAAATACACCCCAAACTGTCCGAATTTGGTCTCATCTACCGGAGGAGTTGATGAACCATCTAGGGCATATCCTTTAGCAAAGGCATCCGGAAAAGCTCCCGGAGTTTGATTGATCACTGTTTCAACAAAGCTGTCATAGCTAGTGAACCTGTAGAAGCCGTTAAATACAGGGTTAAAAGCATTCTTAAAAGTCATGTATTCAAAGTTAGCCCCCATGGTATAGGTATGCTTTCCTTTAAAGATTGTAAAGTTATCAGTAATATTTAATATGTTGTTTTCCAATAGGTTACCAACAGTAAACAGTTCGTTTCCAAGAGCAGTATAATACAACAGGTTACCACCCGCATCCGGCTCAAGTACTTCTATAAAAGGGAAGGCTTGCCCACCCGGAATTCCCCGTTTAGGATCTTGAATTGAGGTGTATCCAACGGTTAACTGGTTTACCATATTATCTTTTACCCTGGCATTCCATTCTCCTACCCAGGATTCTACCTTTCTGTCGTTGGTATAGTTTGCATTGGCAAAGGTCATGGCCTCAATATTATCTCTTCTGGTGTTTCGGTAACGCGTGGCTAAATACCTGTTGGAGTTCCCATTTATGGAAACATCGCTGGCAGATTCATACACATTGTATCGCAATGAGAACCTGTTACTTTGATTCAGGTTATAATCCAGTCTTGCATTGAACCTTGTTTGTGATGAGGCAAATGGATAATTTTCATAAGGCCCGGTTTCATACCCATATAAGGAAAGCATTCTTTCACGTATAAAATCGAGTTGAGATGCCGGAACTCTTGAAATAGTTAGTCCGTCTGGTGAAAGACCTGGCCTTGAGGCCTGTCTAGTAAAGCCTGGTACAGCCTCTTCCTCTTCTTCATAACTTACAAAGAAGAAAAGTTTGTTCTTAATAATTGGTCCTCCAAGAGAAATACCTTTTATATCGTTTTGTGAACTACCTCTATTCAGTTCAATATCTCTTAATTTATTTCCGACCATTTGGTCATTTCTAAAGAAATAATAGGCAGACCCTTTGAAATCGTTGGTACCAGATTTGGTGATGGCGTTTACCGAGGCACCTGTAAAACCTGCCAAGCGAACATCATATGGTGCCAGATTAACCTGCACTTCCTCGATAGCATCCAGAGAGATCGGATTTGCACCGGCAAACTGACCGCTTCCCAACCCGAAGTTGTTGTTGTAAATATTCCCATCGATGGTGTAGTTGTTAAACCTGCTGGAGGTTCCGGCAAAGGCGTTTCCACTGGATTGTGGAGTAAGCCTTGTAAAATCGTTTATACTCCTGTTAATAGTTGGCAGGGCATCTATAGTTTCACGGCTAAGGTTTACGGAGGGACCTGTACGGTCTGGATCAATTATTCCTCCACTTACTGAGGTTACGACCACTTCTGCGAGTTGAACACCTTCTACCATCTCTACTTTTAGGTTGTAACTTTGGCCAAGACCCAAATTGATCCCGTCGAAGCTTCTATCCTGAAACCCAACATAGGTTACATTCACGGCATAAGGCCCCCCTACCCTGATGTTGGGCAAGTAGAAGATTCCTTCTTCGTTAGAAATAGCACCATAGGTTGTTCCTGAAGGTGTGTGGACAGCTACAATGTTAGCCCCAAACAAAGGCTCCCCTTGTTCGTCCGTTACCAGTCCCTGCATGTTTGCAGTGGTAATGCCCTGTGAAAAAGCCATTGCCGTTATCAAAAACGCAGCAAGGGCGAAGTACATTTTTTTCATAGTTCTCGTGTTAATTAGTTTTTAATCTGTCAGCAAAAGTGTCATATTTTAGGCACTTACACATTAAGTCATTGTTAAATTAAGGAGAACAAATTTAACACAATATTTGCAATACCAAACTCTTACGCTCGAAGAATTGAACTTGAGTAAATAAATACGAAAATGGTCTATAATTTCTTAAAATATTGCAGTAATTGTAAAGTAGAAGTATCGTGATTTGAAATTTCGGAATTCTGGATATCTTTTAAAGTGGTAGTCGCCAATTGTTTCCCCAGTTCCACCCCCCATTGGTCATAACTGAAAATGTTCCAAAGGACGCCCTGCACAAAGATCTTGTGTTCGTATAAAGCGATGAGTGAACCCAAACTGCCAGGAGTAAGTTTATCTATCAGGAGGGTATTTGTTGGCTTGTTTCCTTCAAAAACCTTAAAAGGAACTAACTTTTTGATCGCTTCTTCTGTCATATTCTTTAATTCGAGTTCCTTCCTTACCTCCGCGGCCGATTTTCCATTCATCAGTGCCTCCGTTTGTGCAAAAAAATTGGCCATCAGCTTTTGATGATGATCTGTATTCCCATACAGCGAATCCTTAAAGCCAATAAAGTCGGCTGGTATTAATTTAGTGCCTTGGTGGATCAACTGAAAAAACGCATGCTGAGCGTTGGTACCGGGTTCTCCCCAAATAATGGTCCCGGTCTGGTACGAAACTGGTTTTCCATTTCTGTCTGTACTTTTCCCATTGCTCTCCATGATGCCTTGTTGAAAATAGGCCGAAAATCTACTGAGGTATTGGGTATAAGGAATAATGGCCTCCGTCTCTGCCTTATGGAAATTGTTGTACCAGATACTCAACAAGCCCATAAGGACAGGCATATTATCTTTGAATGCCGTATTTTTAAAGTGAACATCCATCTCATGGGCCCCGTGCAATAATTCTTCAAAATGTTTTGGCCCAATTGCCAGGGCAACGGATAAACCAACCGCACTCCAAAGAGAAAAGCGCCCTCCAACCCAATCCCACATAGGGAATACATTTTCCTCAGCGATCCCAAATTCTGCGATCTTTTCTACATTGGTAGAAACTGCTGCAAAATGGTGAGCAATATCTGCTTGGGATGCCTTTTGTAAGAACCAGTCTTTAATGGTCAGGGCATTGGTAAGGGTCTCCTGGGTAGTAAAGGTTTTGGAAACAATAATAAATAAGGTGGTCTCCGGATTTAATTCCTTTAAGATCTCCTGTACATGGTCCCCATCAATATTGCTTACAAAATGGGTCTTTAAATGATTTTTATAAAACTTCAGTGCTTCTGTGACCATCACCGGACCAAGATCTGAACCTCCGATCCCGATATTTACCACATCGGTAATGGGTTTGCCGGTATACCCTTTCTTTTCTCCTGAGATGACCGCTTCTGAGAATTCCCGGATATGGTTTCGTACGTCATATATCTCTGGAACTACATTGACCCCTTCAACCAGGACCACCTCATCTTTTGCGGCGCGTAAGGCGGTGTGCAATACGGCCCTTCCTTCGGTTTCATTGATAAGATCTCCTGCAAAGTACTTTTTAATGGCATCTGCCAACCTGGCTTCATTTGCAAGTTCCAGCAAATGATCCAATGTGCTTGTAGTAATCCTGTTCTTGGAGAAATCGAGCAGGAAATCCTTCCATTTTCTGGTGAATTCTGTAGCCCTGTTAGGCTCTTTTTCGAAGAGCTCTTTTAAATGATCCCCTTTGCTTTGGTTGTAGTGTTCTGTAAGTTTTCTCCAGGCGGAGGTAGTGGTTGGATCAATGTTCTCTAAAGACATTCTATGGGTTAAGTGTTAGTTGGTCTTCTGAAGGTACTGAGGGGAATTCTATGCAATCTAATTGTGTCTTCACGGGATTCATATATTCATAGAAAGCAGGTCTCAATACCTCGGCCAATGGTTCGGCAGCGGGAAGTTTTTCCCTAAGCGGATCTACCTGCCTGCCATTTCTCCAGAAACGATAGCATACATGAGGCCCTCCTGTATTTCCGGTCATACCTATCCACCCAATAACGTCACCTTGTTTCACGTATTCCCCCTTTTTTACCTTTTGAGCCTTCATATGCAGGTACTGCGTACTATAAGTACCATTATGACGGATCTTAACGTATTTTCCATTTCCACCTCTTCGGGTAGACTCGGTGACCACCCCATCTGCCGTGGCCAAGATTGGCGTGCCAATGGGTGCGGCATAATCTGTTCCCTTATGTGGACGTACTTTATATCCGTAATAGCGAATCTTCCTTTTTAAATTATATCGGGAGGATAAACGTCCAAATTTCAGGGGGGCCCTTAGAAAGGTACGGCGCAAATTATTAGATTCCTGGTCATAATATTCCCGGATATCCAGGGAATCATTGTGATAGGCAAAGGCGTAAAACGGTTCCCCTCTGTGTTCAAAATAAGCTGCTTTAATAGAGCCTGCCCCGGCATAAATACTGTCATTAATATATTTCTCATCATAGATGATGCGGAACTTATCGCCTGCATCTAATTTAAAAAAGTCAATGGTCCAGGCATAGATCCCTGACAATTCATTCACCATTAGATAGTCTATGTTTTGCTTCACGATCACATCAGACAAAGAGCCCCCTTGCGGGATCACCCCGGATGCTTCGCGTTGTACTAATTTCACTTCTTTCCTCCCTTTATAGGCATTAACCGAATCTCGAAAATCTACCACGGTGTAATTGATGGCATCGTTTTCGTAAATAAAGATCTGTGCTACCTGGGAAGTATCCCTGGATCTGAGAATAGTATAGGGATTGCCTACGCGTATTCTCCGCACATCGAAGGTGTCCTTAAATTTTTGGGTAAGTTCGTAGATCTTTGGATAGTCTACTTTGTTGCGGGTCATAAGGGTCCCGAAAATATCTCCCTTGCGGATGGTGTCTTCCACCACGTCGAAATCGCCAAGGTTAAATCCGTATTTTTTTATATTCTTGACAACAACTTTAGGAACTTCCACTAACAGTTGGTCATCATCGGTAGTTTTTTTGTCTTCCCCACAAGAAGACAGCAGAATACATGCTAAAAAGAGGCCCCAGTATTTATGCATTTTCTATAACACTTTTTCGGGGTTGAACAGGTGGTCTACCCATTGTTTCCCCCAATTATTTATATCTTGTTTGCTGTGCAATTTCGGAAAAAACACCACCTTTTGAAAACTTGGAGGCAGATATTCTTTCCAATTAGTACCCCCGGTGGCTTCAATGGCTTTATCGCCCTTGTTTAAATAGCGGTAGGCAGAACCCATGTGCATCAGCGGCCAATTTACATTAGCATTCAGGTCCATCTTCCTTAACGCGTCAATCAACACTTTATTATTCCTGCTTTTTTCCGGCAGATGAAGGTATTTATGGTAAATGGTATTTTCGGCTACCTCCTTAGTAATCCTAATAAATCTAGGCGTATATCGGTATTCAAATTGCTTCAGGGTAAGGGTCTTCTCTCCGGTACTCAGATCGGTTGCCCCTTTCTTCCAGTAAATATGCTCATAAAGCTCTTCTATAGGAGTATCTTTCGAAAACTGATCCCTTTCCGATTCATACACAAGATTCTCCAAAGGAGTTGCATAGAGTTCTATCATGCGGTATTGGGCCGACTGGAATCCACTAGATGGCAACAGGGCCATTCTATATCGCAGGAATTGCTCTCTTTCCATCCCGTTTATCATGATGCTAAAAGAAGAGATCAGGGCTTTGTAGTAATTGTTGATGCGATTTACTTTTTCTATAAAATGACCTACTTCCTGGGACTGGTCATCTACGATCTGCTTCTCTTCGTGAATAATTAGCTTAAAGTAAAGTTCTGTGATCTGATGATACATGATGAAGATCTCTTCATCTGGAAAGTAGGTGCGTGGCACCTGTAAGCTTAACAGGGTGTCTAAATGAATATAATCCCAATAGGTAAGGTATCGTTGATACAATAAGCCATCCAAATAGGAGCTTAGATCCTGGCCGGAATCCTTGTATTTCTCCGCAAGTTTTTGGATCTGTGACGCTATCTGTTCTTTGTCTTTCATTACCTTATTAATCCATTATGATCTTAAACTGATGTTTAAGGCCATTGTACCCATCCAGATCTGCCTTTAGAGATCCTACAGTAAGGTCGGCCTTAATGCGAATAGGTATTTTATTGAGATCATTAGAAACCCATAGGGTGAGACTCTCTTGTTCCTTAAAAACCCTCCCAGATTGTACATAGGGTCTAAAACTTAGACATTCTACTTTGCCAAACTTGGTTTTCAAAATCTCTTTTCCAAGGTATTTTAATTTGAATTTAAAAATACCATCGTCGTCGTAGAGCATGTTGAGATCTATAGACTCACCTATTACCAAATCTTTAGCCCTATAATTGTTTCGCAAATAATAAAAGGCCGAAACCAGGTCCTGAATACCGTTCTGTAATGTAAAAGTAAACTTTTTATCGTTCTTCTTATCGTCTAGTAATGCCTGCTTATTTTGATAGTCAAAGTTGATCTCGATGTCCTTGGTATACCCGCCTTCATCGACTTTTCGTATAAATCGATAGGGTTTTCCATTCTCCATGTCAAAATAACTTTCATAGGTGTCATCTACCTTAAAAAAGATGCTTGCAAAGCCTGTGGTCTTTCCGTTCCCCACCACATGGTATACAGGAACTTCTCCAACGGAGTCTGTCTTTACATGCAAGGTGGCATAGCTGGCATTGAGGATACCGTAATGTATCCTGAATTTCAACCATTCTCCGGCCTTAAAAGATTCTTGTTTGTTCTGTGCAAACAAGATCCCCTGAAGAAGAAGGAAAAATGCCAGTGCAGTTCTTTTCATCAAATTTTTGTTCAAAAATAGTAATTCGGGCCTGATGGCCATGTCGTTAACGTTAATTAAACAATATTTATTCCAAACTCTTCAAAAAAAAAAGCCCCGACGAGCGTCGGAGCTTTTTCCTAAATAACCAACCAAACTTTAAATTATGAAAAACCAATACTTAAAGTTATAAGGGAACCACCCCTTATGACAACAAATCTACTATAACTTACTGAAAACACATTTCGTTTTAACGTAATTTAACTCAAGAGTTAACAATTCTTTATCAAATTACCATTAAATCAGTATAAAAAGTGGTGTGTTTCTATAGAGTTCCTCTAGATTCTTGTTCCCGTTCTATAGCTTCGAACAAGGCTTTGAAATTCCCTTTTCCAAAAGACTTGGCTCCTTTTCGCTGAATAATCTCTATAAACATAGTAGGCCTGTCTAAGATAGGTTTGGTAAATATCTGGAGCAAATACCCTTCCTCATCGCGGTCTATTAATATTCCCAAATCTCTCAATGGAGCCAGCTCCTCGTCTATCTCGCCTACCCGGTCTAATACGTCTTCGTAATACGTTACGGGGACGGTAAGGAATTCTACGCCACGATTGCGCAAGGAAGTAACAGTTTCAATGATGTTGTCTGTAGCCAGGGCCATATGCTGTACCCCAGCACCATTGTAAAATTCAATATATTCTTCTATTTGCGATTTCTTTCTTCCCTCGGCAGGTTCATTGATCGGAAATTTGATGCGTCCGTTGCCATTGCTCATTACCTTACTCATCAAGGCAGTATACTCCGTGGAAATATCCTTGTCATCAAAGGAAACCAGTTGTGCAAAGCCCATGACGTGTGCATAAAAATGGCACCATTTATTCATTTCGTTCCAACCTACGTTCCCCACCATATGATCTATGAATTTCAGTCCAACATCAGTGGGTTGATACTGCGGGTTCCATGCCCTGTAGCCCGGCATAAATACACCCTTGTAATTGCTTCTTTCCACAAACACATGAACTGTTTCCCCATAGGTATGGATCCCGGATAAGATCACTTCACCATGGGTGTCTTTGAGTGTTTTGGGTTCAAAATATGATTCTGCACCACGTTTGGTAGTTTCTGCATAGCTTTTTGTTGCGTCGTCTACCCATATCGCAATGGCCTTTACTCCGTCCCCGTGTTTATCTATGTGCCGGTTAATATCTCCCCCGGATTTTAAAGGAGAGGTAAGGACCAGTCTGATCTTATCTTGCTGAACAACATAAGAAACCTTGTCCTTTAAGCCTGTTTCGAGTCCGGCATAAGCAAGTGGCTGAAACCCCCAGGCGGCCATATAATAGTAGGCTGCCTGCTTGGCATTTCCCACATAGAGCTCAACATGATCTGTGCCTAACAATGGCAGGAAATCCTCAGCTGTCGGATTTTCTTTTGGTAAGTGTAATGAAGTATTATCTAATGTAGCCATGATATATTTTTTGAATTGATTCTGTGTAATTGTGTACTAGTCCTATCCTGATTATACCGGAGGGCTACCACATGGCCCTTAAGTGAGGGGTAATATCTATTCTTTTGTGCAACATTGTAAGCTCATTTACCCTACAAAGATCGTAAAAAAGGGGGAAAGAAGTACAATATTCAGTTCCCGAGACTACAAGTTGATTTTATCCCCATCCTAGAACCAGTACCCAATGCTAAAGAATAAATTGCCATCGTCATTCTCGGGAGACCAGGAATAAATGATCTGAACCGGACCAAAAAAGGATTCCCAGCCATAACCCAGGCCATAGCCAGAGTAATCAGGAGCTGTGAACCATTCCCCGGTTCTGAAAATATCGTCATCCACGTTGGATATGTTGGCCGCTAACAACAGGTGATTTCTTGGGCTAAATTCATAGTCAAACCTTGCATATGCCTTTACATAACTATTCCCGGGCAAACTCAGAAAGTCGTATCCCAGAAATGGTTCAAAATTATTGATGGGATAATTTCCATAGCCCCCCAACACAAAATCAAAAGCAGCCACGCGGGAGGTACCTAATTTAAACCCTCCGGAGGTTTCTATATTCAGCGATAATTTAGGTGCTACTGAAAACGCCGTTCCAATAGTTGCTTTGGCAATAGAGAATTCTTTAAAATTGTCATTAAAGTCGGACGACCATAAATAAAAATGAAAGTCGCCATTAAAATATACTCCCTTAGACGGAAAGTACTTGTCGTCATAGGTGTCCAGGATCAATTTCCCATAGGTAGATAAATAGTTGCTTTTCTCAAAAAAGGTAGCCGGACTTGCAGTTGGCGGAGGTTGAGTAGAATCATTGACCACTTCATTCAAGGTGGTAGAACTGTATTTCAATAATTTATGTTCAGCGCCCAGAATAAAGGCAAATTCTTCTTTAAGAACAGTTTGAATATAGAATTGATTGGTAAAATCGGATACATCCAGATTTATATTATTGACATTGCTGTTCACCGGCAGCTCAAAATTAGACTGCAAGACTACCCCGTAATCTATTTCCTTTACAAATTCATAAAACCTGGAATTAATACCAAAGCTCCAATAAAAGCCCCGATCTACATAGTATTGAAAGTTGTAGCGAAGATTATCCCCGAGGATCAGGTCCAAGGATGCAACATCATCGTTCATCAATACATTCTTTTTGGTAAGATTGATCAAGGCGGCACTCTTGTACAAATTATCATAATGCGCAGCAATCCGGAGAAAGGATTTGTCTTTATTTTCAACCAGGTTCATGGTAAGGTCATCTCCCAAACCGTTGGAGGTTAACTGATAGCGAATGGTATTAAAGTTCCCGGTAGCCACCAAATTATTGATTCCTTGTTGTAGTTTGGTAAAACTCAGGCGCTCATTGAGGTTTACCCGTAATTTTCCTTTAATATATCCTCTGGAGAAATTATCATTCCCATTAACGATGAGCCGGTTTACTGTAAGGGAATCTTCCTCTACAATATCAGGTCTCTTAGAAAAAGGTTTATTTTGTTTTGTAGCGAGGGCTTTCAATTCATCTAAATGGAGCATGGCCGCTGCCTCTCCTGTATTGATAATTGTATCTTTAAGTTCGAAATCTATCACCGAAAATTTATCCATCTCGGGTTTGATATAAATATCGGTAAGAGCGGACTTGCGCTGCATGTCTTTTATGGTTCTGAAATTATTAATCTGCAGTAAAATCTCTGTGGCAGACATCAGAGAAGCCCTGTCCCTGAGGCCATGTTGTACATCTACCCCAATGATAATGTCCGCGCCTTTGGCACGCAACTCTTCCACCGGATAATTATTTAGTACACCCCCATCGATCAAAACTTCGCCGTTCACTTCCGAAGGTTGAAATAAGGACGGGAAGGTGCCGCTTGCAAGAATCGCCTCCGGGAGATATCCCTTGTTCAGTAACACCTCTTTGCCTGTCTCAACATTGGTGGCAATACAGAAAAATGGGATGGGAAGTTTGCTAAAATCGTTTACGTCCTTTACATGGAAAAGCATTTTGACTAAGGTATTGTAGATATTCTGGCCGCTGGAAAGGCCTTGTGGAAAGGATAATTTAAAATTATTGAATGGCAGGGTAAGGGCATATCGTTCAGAGTCTTCCTTTTCATAAAAGGTTTTCGCATCCCGGGGCAGGTTATCCTGAATAAGATCCGAAAGATCTGTATTCCTGAAAAGTGTTTCGAGTTGATCAGCAGAATACCCGGAGGCATAAAGGGCCCCTACAATGGCTCCCATACTGGTGCCTCCAATATAATCTATGGTAACTCCTGCCTCCTCAATAACCTTTAAGGCTCCTATATGGGCCAATCCCTTCGCACCCCCACCACTTAGAACCAATCCAACCTTGGGAGGATCCTGCACAGGTTCCTGCTGCCCATAGAATTGAAAACAGCATAAAAGAACTGCCAATAAAAGGAACCATTTACCCATGTAGTGAAGATAGCAGATTAATGAAAGTTTTCATATATTTTCTTTGCTTTGGACCAGCCCACAACTTCACTCAGGTCTTCCAGAGAGGCTTCTTTGATCCTTTTTACCGATTTAAACTTTTTAAGAACCTGCTCGGCGGTCTTGTCGCCAATCCCATCAATCCCTTCCAGCAACGATTCGAAGGCTGTATTACTTAGCTTATTACGGTGAAAAGTGATACCGAACCTATGGGCCTCATTCCTCAATTGCTGAATGATCTTTAGCGATTCCGATTTTTTGTCCAGATAAAGAGGAATGGGATCCTCCGGAAAATAGATCTCTTCCAACCTCTTAGCAATCCCAATGATTGCGATCTTTCCACGCAGGTTAAGCGCTTCCAGACTTTTCAGGGCAGAGGATAGCTGACCTTTCCCTCCGTCTATTACGATTAGCTGCGGGAGGGATGCCTCCTCTTCCAGCAGTCTTCTATAGCGGCGGAAAACCACTTCTTCCATGGAAGCAAAATCATCCGGGCCTTCCACTGTTTTAATATTGTAATGCCGGTATTCCTTTTTTACAGGTTTTCCATCCCGGAAAACAACACAGGCTGCCACAGGATGACTGCCTTGTATGTTGGAATTGTCAAAACATTCAATATGTCTGGGTTCTTCAGATAATCGCAGGTCTTTTTTCATCTGTGCCATGATCCTGTTCACATGGCGGTCTGGGTCTGTGATCCTTGTTTGTTTAAAACGCTCCTGTCTGTAGAATTTAGCATTGCGTTCCGAGAGATCCAGGATCTTTTTTTTATCTCCCAATTTGGGAACGGTAAGTTTTAGATCGTCGGGTAAGGTAAGGGTAAAAGGCAGATATAGTTCCCTGGATTGGGAGTTGAATCGTTGCCTTAACTCAATAATCGCCAATTGCAAAAGATCCTTATCCGCTTCTTGCAGCTTCTTCTTGATCTCCATAGTATGAGATCTGATAATAGACCCATGGGAGAGTTGCAGGAAGTTAATGTAGGCATAGGCATCGTCCGAAATGATACTGAACACATCTACATTGTTGATCTTGGGATTTACAATGGTCGATTTTACCTGGTAGTTCTCCAGCACTTCGATCTTATTCTTGATGCGCTCTGCCTCCTCAAAATGCATCTCAGCTGCCAGAGCCTTCATCTCTTTCTTAAAGTAATGAAGGGAGGTTTTAAAGTTTCCTTTTATGATCTCCCGGATGTCGTCTATCTGTTGATGATACTCCTTTTCTGTTTGTAACCCTTCACAAGGACCTTTGCAATTTCCCAGATGGTATTCCAGACATACTTTATACTTCCCGGCAGTGATCTTTTCTTCCGAAAGGTCGTAGTTACAAGTGCGCAAAGGATAGACACTTTTAATTAGGTCTAATAAGGTCCTTACGGTTTTCATGCTGGTGTAGGGGCCAAAATACTCCGAACCATCCTTGATTAATTTTCGAGTGGGAAAAATCCTTGGAAAACGTTCCTTCTTTATACAGATCCAGGGATACGACTTGTCGTCCTTTAGCAAGACATTATAACGGGGTTGGTACTTTTTAATCAGGTTGTTCTCCAACAGCAGGGCATCCGATTCTGTAGGTACCACAATATGCCTCAAAGAATGGATCTTTTTGACCATTACCCGGGTCTTCCCATTCTCATGGGTCTTGGTAAAATAAGACGTAACCCTTTTTTTTAGGTTTTTTGCTTTTCCGACATACAGGATCTTACTATCCTTATCATAGAACTGATATACCCCGGGGGAATGGGGAAGGGTATTTAACTGAAGTTCAACCGATACTTCTGACATTTGAAGAATTTGGAGCCAATGTATTACAAATATAATTTAGCAAAATCATTTAAGCTGTGAAGATCTAATTATAATTATGATAAAGAAATGAGAAGCCTAAGGGTCTGTTTCTGTTAAACTTTATATAAAATTGTGTAGTTCAACGGCAAAATGTGCTTTTGATAGAGTTTGTTTTAATTTTTTTTCTATTTTTAGTGCTATCATAAAACAAGCAAATGGATAACTATCTGATTACCTTAGGAATGTATCTCATTCTAATGCTCTTCTTCAAGATCTATTTTGCTGTTTTCACCAAAGAGTAGAACGTATTCTATTTCCTTAAGTACAGTTCGGCTATATGCTTAAAAAAGAAATCCGAACTAAATACCTAAACTTAAGAAACAACACGTCCGAAGAAGATGTGTACCAAGCCAGCCTCTCCATAGCAAACAATTTATTATCGCTGCCTATTTGGGCGCACACCTATTACCACATCTTTCTTCATAGTCCCAGCAAAAAAGAACTTCATACCAACCTTATTATTACCCTCCTTCAGGGAAAGGACAAGGAGATCGTAGTTCCCAGAATGGCCAAGGGGAACAGTCTGGAACATTTTCTTCTAACAGATAATACGCTGCTGAAACCCAATTCATGGGCCATTCCGGAACCCGTTCAAGGCATAGAAATTGCACCTTTAAAACTCGATGTGATATTTGTTCCTTTGCTCGCCTTCGATAAAAAAGGTCATAGAGTAGGATATGGGAAAGGGTATTACGATCTGTTTTTAAGTCAGTGTAGATCAGAAGCTATTTTTGTAGGATTGAGTATGTTCGATGCCGAAGCGAGTATTGAAGATGTTGGTCCTCATGATATCCCACTAAACTACTGTGTTACCCCGGGTAGGACCTATTCTTTCTGATCTGTTTCAGCAGCCGCCTCTTGCGTCTTGCTAAATGCTTTTTTGTTAAACACTATAAGGATACCTACACCCGTACTAATGGCGGTGTCAGCAATGTTAAATACAGGTTCAAAAAAACGGAAGGTGTCTCCTCCAACCAATGGCATCCAATCTGGCCAGGTCGCATCTATTAATGGAAAATAAAGCATGTCTACCACCTTGCCATAAAACAAGCCTCCATAGGGATCTGCACTGAAAAAGGTAGCCACTGTGCTATAACTGTCATTGAATATTAGACCGTAGAATAATGAATCTACAATGTTCCCAACCGCTCCGGCGAAAATAAGTGACACCGCAATGACCAAAGTTTTAGAAGCTTCTTTCCGAATGCTGTCTAATAACCAGTAGCCAATCCCTGCAATGGCGAACAAGCGGAATACCGTAAGTACCAACTTCCCCGTACTGTCCGATATTGGTAAAAGATCACTCAACTTAGTTCCCCAGGCGGCTCCTTCGTTTTCAATGAATAAGATCTTGAACCAACTAAAAACATCTACGGACTCTCCCAGTATAAAATGAGTTTTAATATAGATCTTGCTGATCTGATCTATAAGTAGAATGATAAAAATAAGGGCAATTGACTTCTTTAGATTCATAGATGATTTTCTGCTGGGCAAAAATAGGGATTATTAAACATTCACAAGAAGATGTGTTTTTATCCTGTTGTTTTAAATTACCTGGCTTTTTTTATAGTGATATTACCGGTGGTTGAAGATAGGTCGTATTGCTTTATCCCGTCAGGGATCATTTCCTTGGCAACAGTGCCGTACTTTGATTTGGCCTTTACCGTTCCTCTGGCAATCGCCAGGTTTATAGGCCCACTTTGAGTGGTGGCGCTCACCTTCTGCCCTACTTCTCCAAACGTGCACGTACCATCGTTCAAAACTACTTTTAACTCCTTGTAGTTACCTTCTGCCTTAATATTGGCGCTGCCGCCGTACAGAAACACCTCTTTATTCTCGGGAACTATTACATGGAGAGAAATTGAGACCACTTTATGGGCACTTAGTTTATCATTAGGAAGAGTAAAATAAGGTTGAAACTCGCCGGCAACAAAAAGAGTGTTCCCATTTTCTCTAACCTCTATCCCAAGATCTTTCTGATATTCGCCCTCCAGGGAAGCTTCCAACACCAACTCCTTTTCTTTAGTGGTGACCACGGTTACCTCAAAAAAAAGATCTGTATTTATCTGTATAGCCGTTACATGGGGAGAAAGGAAAACCTTCTTAATGGTTTTTTGTCCCAACACAGGGCTCAGCATTGCCATACTGATCAGAAAAAATGCAAAGTACTTTACGTGGTACATAAGTAAACGTTCCTTTTATAGAACGTTATCCATTATTTTTGCATGTTCTTTGCTTCAATACTCAGAGTAGCATGGGGAACTAGCTTTAAACGATCTTTATTGATAAGTTTCCCGGTAACTCTGCATATACCATAGGTTTTATTCTCAATTCTCAACAAAGCGTTCTTCAGGTCCCTGATAAATTTTTCCTGCCGTATAGCAAGTTGTGTGTTTGCTTCCTTGCTCATGGTCTCAGACCCTTCTTCGAAAGCTTTAAAGGTAGGCGAAGTATCATCTGTACCGTTATTTCCATCATTCATATATGAACTTCGCAGTAAATCTAAATGACTTTTAGCTTTGACTATTTTCTCTTCTATCAGCACTCGGAATTCTTCTAATTCTTTATCTGAATATCTAATTTTTAAATCCTGTCCCATAATATCTAGTGTTTTTGAATCAACAATCTTGTATTAACCTCATCGAAAACGATTTCAGTACCCGTTTCCAGTTGCTCTTCCAGAGCAAGATCTGCGGTAAGGGTCTCCGTTTTTATATATTGCATGTTACTTTCGATCGCTTTTTCTACAAAACCGTCCTTCAGTACTTTTATGTCAATTTTATCTGTCACTTCAAATCCAGACTCCTTACGCAGATTCTGGATGCGATTCACCAACTCTCTGGCAATGCCTTCTTGTTTCAGATCTTCATTGATTGTGACGTCCAAGGCCACTGTTAGGCCTCCGGAACTTGCTACCAACCATCCTTCTATGTCTTCGGAGCTTATTTCTACCTCTTCTAACTGTAAGATAACATTTTTATTTTCTATCGCCAGCGATATTTCGCCTTCCCGTTCAATTTGTTGGATATCTTCCTGTTTCAACATCCCTACCGCTTGAGCGATCTTTTTCATATCCTTCCCAAAACGAGGACCTAACACCTTAAAATTCGGTTTTATCTTCTTTACCAGTATCCCGGAGGCATCGTCCAGCAGCTCTATTTCCTTTACGTTTACTTCTGTTTTGATAAGCTCTGCCACTGCTTCTATCTCACTTCGCTGTTTATCATCGAGTACGGGTATCATTACCTTTTGTAAGGGTTGACGCACTTTGATCTTCTCTTTCTGACGGATAGAAAGTACCAAAGAAGAGATGGTCTGCGCCTTTTCCATCTTACTTTCCAATGCCTTGTTTACCATGGCATTATCATAAGCCGGGAAATCGGAAAGATGAACACTCTCCAAGGACTTTACTTTTGTATGGAGGGTTAGATCCACATATAAGCGTTCCATAAAAAAGGGTGCTATAGGTGCAGATAACCTGGCTACCGTAAGTAAACATGTATGCAGGGTTTGATAGGCCGAAATTTTATCCTGTTGGTAATCACCCTTCCAAAAACGGCGGCGACACAAGCGAACGTACCAGTTGCTCAAATTTTCCTGCACATAGTCCGAAATGGCCCTTGCTGCCCGGGTAGGCTCATAGTCTCCATAGGCTTCATCTACTGTTTTGATCAGGGAATGCAGCTCGGAAAGGATCCATTGGTCTATTTCAGGGCGTTCCTTTAAAGGAATCTCTGCTTCCTCATACGCAAACTCGTCTATATTGGCATACAGGGCAAAAAATGAATAGGTATTGTAAAGGGTTCCGAAAAACTTTCGCTTTACTTCCAGGATACCATCCATATCGAATTTCAGGTTGTCCCAAGGATTTGCATTGGAGATCAGATACCAGCGTGTGGCATCCGGTCCATGTTCTTTAATGGTCTCAAAAGGATCTACTGCATTGCCCAGTCTTTTAGACATTTTCTTCCCTTCCTTATCTAACACCAGCCCATTAGAAACCACATTCTTATAGGCTACTGAATCGAATACCATGGTGGCGATGGCATGCAGGGTATAAAACCACCCCCTGGTCTGGTCTACCCCTTCGGCAATAAAGTCGGCCGGAAAGGTCTTCCCTTCATCAATCAGATCTTTGTTCTCAAAAGGATAATGCCATTGCGCATAGGGCATGGATCCACTATCGAACCATACATCTATAAGATCGGATTCGCGTTTCATTGGTTTCCCTGAGGATGAGACCAGCACGATGGCATCTACTACATTTTTATGCAGGTCTATGGTATCATAGTTAGCCTCCTCCATATTCCCTACCTCAAAAGCAGCAAATACATCTTCAGTCATAAAGCCGGCCTTCACTGCCTTTAATATCTCCTTTTTAAGTTCTGCTACAGAGCCAATGATCACTTCTTCTGTTCCATCCTCTGTGCGCCATATAGGCAAGGGAATTCCCCAGAATCTGCTTCGGGATAAATTCCAGTCGTTGGCATTGGCCAGCCAGTTCCCAAATCTTCCGTCCCCGGTAGCCTTCGGTTTCCAATTGATGGTTTGGTTTAGTTGGAACATTCTATCCTTGATATCAGTAACCTTTATAAACCATGAATCCAGCGGATAATATAAAATAGGTTTATCGGTACGCCAGCAATTGGGATAGCTATGAAGGTATTTTTCTACTTTAAAGGCTTTATTTTCCTCCTTAAGTTTGATCGCAATTTCAACGTCCACTGATTTTTCCGGGGCATCTCCATCTTCATAATATTCATTCTTCACATATTTACCGGCCAGTTCTTTCATTTCGGGCCTGAACTTTCCCTGTAGGTCTACCAAAGGCACCGGATTTTGATATTGATCTAGCACCAGCATAGGTGGCACCTCGGGGATAGCTTGTTTGGCCACCATGGCATCGTCTGCCCCAAAGGTAGGGGCCGTATGTACGATTCCCGTACCATCTTCAGTGGTTACAAAATCGCCGGCAATGACCCTAAAGGCATTTTCCGGATTCTCATAGGGAAGCGCATACTGCAGTAACTGCTCATAACGTATCCCCACTAATTCCTTTCCCTTGGTTTGTTGCAAAATCCTGAACGGGATCTTTTTATCGTCTTTGGAATACTCGTTTAGTGCCTCCTCCGAGCTAACCTCTTCAAACTTTCCTTTAAATTGTTCTCCTACCAATGCTTTGGCAAGGATCACCTTCGTGGGTTCAAAGGTGTACTGGTTAAAGGTCTCCACCAGCACATAGTCTATTTTGGCACCAACGGTCAGGGCCGTATTAGACGGCAGTGTCCAGGGAGTGGTGGTCCATGCAAGGAGAAAAATATCTCCTGCTACATCCTTCAAGTTAGCGGGCAGGCTTTCCTTTCTTACCTTGAACTGGGCTGTAACGGTGGTATCTGTAATATCCTGATACGTTCCAGGCTGGTTCAACTCATGCGAACTTAAACCGGTTCCTGCTTTGGGCGAATATGGCTGAATAGTGTACCCTTTGTACAACAGACCTTTATCGTAGATCTGTTTCAGGAGCCACCAAACAGACTCCATATATTTGGATTTATAGGTAATATACGGGTCCTCCATATCTACCCAATACCCAATTTTTTCGGTCATGGAATTCCAGACATCGGTATAGCGCATTACCGCCTTTTTGCAGGCTGCATTGTACTCTTCTATACTGATCTTAACCCCAATGTCTTCTTTGGTGATCCCAAGTTCTTTTTCAACACCCAATTCTATGGGAAGGCCGTGGGTATCCCAGCCGGCTTTACGTTTAACCTGGTATCCTTTCATGGTCTTGTACCTCGGAAAGATATCCTTAATGGTCCGAGCCATTACATGGTGGATGCCGGGCATGCCATTGGCAGAAGGCGGACCTTCATAAAAAACATAGTTGGGTTTCCCTTCCCTGGTGGAAATGCTTTTTTCAAAAATCTGATGGGCCTTCCAAAAATGGAGGATCTCTTCTCCAATATTGGATAAATCCAATCCTTTGTATTCCTGAAACTTCATATTGCCTTTCCTTTGACCTATTTAAAGGTGGCAAAACTAGTGAATTTTACCCAAAAAAAGCTCTATAAGGAGTACAAAAAAAGTGGTTCCAAAGAGCTTTTGAGACGGGGTTCTGTAACCACCTATACGCTGGTTCAGGGAATGGTGATTTATTACTTTGCATGTAGTATAAATAGAAATGTGAGGCTTAGTCCCCACCTTAAAATGAATAGCGCAGCCCTAGAATAAGGTTGATCCCCGGTGCAACGATCCCCGAAGAATAAGTTCTGTAGCGTTGGTCTGTGATATTCTCTAAAGCGAGGGAGGTAGTTAACTTTTCGCTGAGTTTGTACTGTGAGCGTAGATTAAGTGTGTACCATGAGGGAGAAAAAGGGTTCCCGTTGGCATCTAACTCATAAATGTAGTCTTTGCTCCTTTCCGTGAGGGCCAGATCTTCATAGGAGATTTCCCCGTTATAGTTGAGAAAAAGATCTGTCTTTAGTCGCGGCAGGGTCCATATTATATGAACATCCCCAAAGGTGGGGGCAGCATGCCTCGCTGCGGAATCTTCTCCACTATCGTCTTCTTCTATACCTTTGGTAATGGTCAGATTTGTAGTAAACTGCAGCTCATTGGTCAGAAATACTTCGGCTCCCATCTCAAATCCATACACATAGGCCTTTGCAGCATTCTGAATAGCCTGTACATTGCTCAATTCCCCATTGTATAGTATCTCCCGTTCACCGTTAAAGGTGAAATCCCTTCGGACAAGGGCATCTACCAGATAGGTATAAAAAGCGGCCCCGCGCAGCACAGCCTTATCTTTAAAATTTTTCTTTATTCCCACTTCCACGTTGTAGGCGTATTCCGGCTCTAACTGCGGATTGGGAACTACAACAGAACCGGGTTCGGAATCGAAGATCTTGCCGATATCATCTATGTTGGGTGCCCTGAAACCTGTTGATCCGTTTAGCGTTAGTTGAAAAGACTGGGAAGGGAACCAACTGATCCCCAGGCTACCTGTTAGAGCCCCATTATTTAGGGTAGTTTTGGTAAATGGAAAGGGGTAAAAAGTAGTGTCGAAAACAGCATTGATCCATACATGACTGTACCTGATGCCCGATAAAACCGTCAGATTGGGCATTGCTTTGTACTCTGCATTCACGTACCCTGCAAGTGTTTGCCAGGAGGCCCCATCCGGGTAGCGCGATGCCGCCCTGTTCTTAGCACCAGTTTCAATATTTTCCTGACTCCCTTCCGAATGTACCTTATTGTATATGTATTCTCCGCCATAATACAGCCGAAGGTTCCCAATTCTCTTATTCTCAAAATCTATATTGGTAGAAAGGGCATCCACTTTTTCTTTTGTTTTGTTGCGGATGGCATCCTGATAATTCCGATCGTTCCTGCTTTCTTCAAAGAACTGATAGGCCGTGCTAAATTTTATCCCATCATAGAATTTACTGCGCGCCTTATTAAAGAGTTGTAGGTTTCCCATAAACCACTTTTGAGGGCCGTAATTCCACTCGGCAGAACGCAGTGCCGTACCATCACGGTTGGGCCTTATTAGTCGGTCGTATCTGGAATAAGAAGATGTTTCCGAATAGTACAACCCCAGATCGTACTGCCAGGTGTTAGATGGTTTGTGTGATATTTTTTGTAGGAGGTTGATCTGGTCATACCCGGTGGGCAGCTGTTTTTTTGGATTTCCATTGGCAACAAGGGCATCCGTATCGTTCTGACGTACCACAAGGGTATTTCTCAAGTAGCTGTCCGGGCCGTGACTGCCCATTCTAAGATCATCAAAACTATTGTAGGTAATGCTGCTTAAGAATGCCCATTTCTCTGAAGCCAGGTTCACATCGCCGTGTGTGGTATTCTCGTTATTTGCAGATGCATAGCGCACATTGGCATTCCCGGAGACTACCACTGAATCTCTCTTTAAAAAGTGCGGTTGAAGGGTTAGGAAATTCATTACTCCCCCTATAGCATCACTTCCGTAGATCACAGATCCCGGACCAAAAATTACTTCGGTATTCTTAATGGTAAAAGGATCTATGGAGATTACATTCTGAATATTTCCCCCCCTGAAAATAGCATTGTTCATACGTACCCCGTCCACAGATAAAACCAGTCTGTTAGTGGCAAACCCACGGATCATAGGGCTTCCGCCTCCAAGCTGACTTTTCTGTACAAATACCTGCCCGCTGTTCTGTAAGAGATCCGCGGCCGTTTGGGGATTGGTAAATGCGATGCTTTGTGCACTAATAGAGGTGATCTTTTGCGGAATGTCTTTTTTCTGTTGCTCCCATTTGGAGATAGACATTACTACCTCATCTAGCTGTTCTGTTTGGGGCATCAGGAAAATACGGTTCCCCCGTTTTAAGAGTTGATTCTTGGTAACCGTTCTTGGCTGATAACCCATATAGCTTATGGTAATGCGTTCCGATCCTTTGAACTGGGAAATATCGCATACCCCATCAACATCAGATAAGGCAGTTTTAGACTTGGATACATTGTAGAGTAAAGCATTGACAAGTGGCTGCCTGGTATCGGCATCCAATACCTTAATTTCCTGTGACCAACCATAGGAAATAACAAAATAACATCCTAATAAGAATAGTAGGCGCATGTTTAGTTAAAAACTTCGTTCAATACTGCCAGTGACCTGGGTTTTCTGAAACCGTGCAAATGTAATTCAAAATAGAGGACTATCTTTTGTAATAAGGCCTGTCTCTCTTCTTTCCCAATCCTGATCGTATGGATTGCATCAAAATTTATGCCTAAGAGGTCCGCAAAATGGTCTAATTCTATCCCTGTTAGCATGGGGTTAACTCCGGGTTGGGGGATATACTGACCGTCCTGTAGATCAAAATAGGCAGATCTTCCGGTCGCGATTTCGGGGTAAAAGCCAAAATACTTTGTAATTTCCAGTAAGAAATACAAATGAAAATTAGCGATCTGATCATGGGTATCCAACCATTGGAAGGCCGCCTCCATATATCGGAACAAACCCTGGTTGCGTTCTTCTTCCTGTATGCTGTTCACTAACATCTCCGAGAGAAAAAAGGCAACTGCATTCTTGGTAACGTTGGTCTGTAAGGTCTGATAGGGATAGGTGCTTTTTACTTCCTGTAAGCGCTCCATACTACCCTTGTTTCTGTGGGTGGCCACCATCTCTAACTGCATCAAAGGCTGAAAATAAGCCACTTTTAATTTGCCTTTTCTGGAGCCCAACACGCCTTTTAACAAATAGGTCTTTAGTCCGTCAGATTCCGTAAAAGCCTTTACGATCATGCTGCTATCCC
>NZ_JBATLB010000112.1:0-2726 GCF_049669965.1 Muriicola sp.
AGCATTGATCTCATCGATCGCTGCCTGTACATCCGTAGCGGTTAGCCCGGAAGTGGTATTATCATATGGGTTACTGCTCGCATTGGTATCGATAAGTTGGGTTGCCCCTGTCTCATCGGTATAGGTATAGGTGCCATCGGCATTATCTACCAAAGTAGAGATGGAGGTATCCGTAATAATAGTGGTATTTCCGGCAGCATCTGTAAAGTCATAGGTGCCATCTAAATTGTCTACCAAAGACACAGTTCCGGCCAACGCATTGATCTCATCGATCGCTGCCTGTACATCCGTGGCGGTTAGCCCGGAAGTGGTATTATCGTAGGTTACTTCCGCAGCTGTCTGATCATCGGTGCCTAGTAATCCCGAAAGATCTACTGTCTGGGTATTCCCATTTTCTAGTGTAAGTGTAAGAATGTTACTGGCATCTATACTAAAAGCAGTAATGGTCTGGTCATCTGTATTATCTAAATAAGGAGTAAGATTTACGGTACCCCCATCTTCCAGGGTAAGTATATTTCCTGCCAGGCTCAGTAGCTGGTCGTCCGTACCGGTGCCGCTAAGGGAAGAGAGGTCTACATTAACCGTATTCCCATCTTCAATATCTAATGAAAGTATATTGGTACCAGCGTTAAAGCTGAAATTTTGCAAAAGCTGATCGTCTGAAGAGGTCAGCTCCCAGCTGTTTCCATCCCAGAAGTAGATTACTCCGGTATTGGTATTGACATAAATATCTCCTGTATCAGCACCGCTTGGGGTGGTGGTTCCGGGGGAGGTTACTGCAGTTCCACTGAGGACCTCACAGTTACACTGATCTTGCAAGGTCACAGTGGTTTGTGAAAAAGCAAATCCCGATACCAGAAACAGAAGGAGTAGGATCTTCTTATCCATGGCTAATAACTTAAATATGTTTTTCTCGTTTTTCAATAGTTTGTTCAACGGTTTACACCTTATACTTTATAATCAACTAACAAATTTAACCCGAAGCTACCCCTGGGAAAATAATTGTTGTGTACTCGATGAAATGCATTGTCTAACACCCAATAATTGAGGTATTGCAACAAAAAAACCATAAAAACAGTAAGGTTTCGTTGGTCGATCATCCCAATAATAGCACAACTTACCAGACGCTGCTTCGTAGGAATTTTCCCTAATAGTTGTGCATTTGTCATGCAAATTGGAAGCTTTTATTTTTTGTAAAATGGATCAGAAATTCCCAGGATTTTTACCACAATTTGGAAGGTGTTTGCAGACTACTTTATTGCCAATATTTAGCAATTGTAATACGTAGTTTTGATAAGAAAAAAGGTAGTTCTAATTTGGATTTACCCGGTAGGTAATTCTTCTATTGGTGATCACTGACTTGATCTTGATGATGGAAACCGGAGAAAATTCCGAAGTGGTGTTAGCCAGAGTGGCCGTCGCAGTCACCTTAAATCCAATCGCTAAACTAGGTGTATAAGGAATCTGAAGATGAAATTGATTGGTATTATCTGTGTTGCCATCTATATCTGTATAAACAGATGATCCTGCATCCAGATCACTACCACTTCCTTCCACAGCAGATCCTACATATATCTGGCCTTCTCCATAATCAGTACTCATTCCAAGCTGATTGTCCCCTTCTGTAGCCGTACCTTCGTTAATATCGGTTAAAAACACCTCTATGTTTGCCCCTGGGCGCGACCATCCTTTTAGAATCAGATTTGGGCCTTCAATATATGCTGTTGTAATAATTGGGAAATTAGCCGCTCCGTTTGGTCCGGCATCAGCATCACCGGTATCGTTTAAGGTTACGCCATCGCCCATCCCATCTGCCAGGTCCAGATCTATTCCAAGTGCATCGGAAGCAGTTCCGTTGGCATAAATAGAGTTTTGGGATATCAGATTTCCACTGGTATTGCCACCGGCCAGCACTATGCCTGCCCCTCCGTTAGAATAAATAATGTTTTGAGTAATAGAAGAATTATTCCCATCTAATTTTATCCCGGCTTTAGACTGTGTTCCTGCACAAGATCCTCCACTCTGACCGGATCCCGTAATCGTATTCTCAGTAACATCAACGTTTCCGGAAATATCATCTCCATCAATACCCAGGGATGCTGCATCCTCTATTAAGTTTTGCCTGATAATTATTCCGGTTCCGCTTAGTAAGGTAATATTATCATCACAAGCGCCACTACCATTTGTTGTGATATGATTGTTTTCGATCAGGGTCGATGTACCACCATTTACCAGGATTCCTGAGTCCCTGTTCGTGGAAATGTAGTTACCATTCACCTGTGCAGTTCCCCCTGTAATTTCAACGCCATACAATATGTTCCCGTCATTAGCACCGGAAGCATCTACCCCTAAAAGATTATTTCGTACGTTAACTGAACCGCTATTTAATAACACCCCGGCATCATCTTTGCCAAAAATGGCTAAATTCCTGATTACAGTAGCTGAAGCGTCTACCACAAAAGTATCTCCATTCTTGTCATGTACCTGGATCTCCGGAAGGTCGTAATTGGGCAAAGTCGTAGCTGAAATCCCTACCGTGGACCCACCGGCCCCAACCGTACCTGTATTGGTATTTCCTGAATACGCCGTCTGAGTTCGTCCGTCTATATAGGTGTTATCTCCTGTTATGGTCGTTAGAGGATCTGTTTCGATATCAAAGATTCCACCGGCAAAATTCCCATCGGCGGGTCTGCCCAGTAAATCCCCCGTAGGAGGGATCATAAAGA
>NZ_JBATLB010000113.1:0-7338 GCF_049669965.1 Muriicola sp.
ACAGGGAAATCGAGCTGCCATTCTTCGGCACCCAATTCATACATCAGGTCGAATACTTTTTCGTGTACCTCTTCAGGGGTACAATTCTCTTTGTCTACCTTATTAATAACCACACAGGGTTTTAAACCCAGGTTTAAGGCCTTCTGCAAAACAAAGCGAGTTTGAGGCATGGGCCCTTCAAAGGCATCTACCAGCAATAAAACCCCGTCTGCCATGTTTAGAACACGCTCCACTTCCCCACCAAAATCGGCGTGACCAGGAGTGTCGATAATATTGATTTTGGTCCCTTTATAGGTTACAGATACATTCTTGGACACTATGGTTATTCCGCGTTCTCTTTCAAGATCGTTGTTATCCAGGATAAGGTCGCCCGTTTTTTCGTTCTCACGAAACAACTGACAGTAATGAAGTATCTTATCAACCAAGGTGGTTTTACCGTGGTCAACGTGGGCAATAATCGCAATGTTCTTTGTAGTAGACATCTCTTTGTTTTGAGCCGGCAAAGATACTGCTATTTTTGGCACGGTTAAACAAAGTTGTATAATTTTTATGAGTCTGGTTTAGAGCCAGTTCCACATATCATAGCGATGTATAATACGCCAGAACTGGAGATCTGTAAGCGCTGAATATGTAGATGCTTTAGAAAGTTGATGTTACAGGTCCGACTCTAGTCGAATGTTGGCTTTCTGGATTTTCGTTTTGTCGCCACCCAGCCAAAATTAATTCCTATCAAGGGGCCATACCCAGACGGTGCGCCATCACCACGATAATAGCCTCCTCCAATTTCCACATTGAAGTTAAATCCTTTGTCATAGGTTCGCTGTATTCCGTAAACCAGTCCGTAAAATCCAAGATTATAGTCGTCTGGTTCAATATCTGTAGACAGCCTAAGTTGAGAGAAAAAAATTGCCTGGGCCGCCGCCACGTAATTCCCTGAATTGCCGGATACTGTTTTGCCAAGATTTTCACGCCGCCTAAAATTGTGGTAATACCTGTATCTGTTGTTCATCGCCAAACCAAGTGCATACCCTTCCTGATACGTTGCTATTCCCAACCCTAGGCTGGAGGAAATGGACTGATTTCGGAAGAGTCCCAATTCAAAACTTATCCCCGGGCTCAAAAGATCGAACCTGAATTGTTGTTTTTCTAAATGGATTAAACCGCCTCCCTTTTCTACGATGCGATTGGTCTGCCCATTTAAAAAAATTGTACTGCAAAAAAGTAAGATAAAGAATCCCTTCTGTAACACTTCGTAAATTTATCCAGGCTAAAGCTAAAAAGGATACTTTAGTTAAATGCTATCTTTGTATAAAATTTAAGAAATGAATCTCAGTGCTATTCCGCAGATCAAACATTCTGAAACTAATAATTTCTTTTTGCTTTCCGGCCCATGTGCCATTGAAGGCGAAGAGATGGCCCTGCGTATTGCAGAGCATATCGTAAAGACAACAGATCGGCTTAAAATTCCCTATATCTTTAAAGGGAGTTTTAAAAAGGCAAACAGAAGCAGGGTAGATTCTTTTACCGGAATTGGCGATGAAAAAGCGCTTAAGATCCTGCGTAAAGTGTCTGAAACCTTTAAGGTACCTACGGTCACTGATATTCACGAGATCTCTGATGCTAAAATGGCCGCAGAATATGTAGATGTGCTACAGATCCCGGCCTTTTTGGTCCGGCAGACAGATCTTCTAATTGCGGCGGCGGAAACCGGGAAGACCATAAATCTCAAAAAAGGGCAATTTATGAGTCCGGAGAGCATGAAACACGCGGTAGCCAAGGTTACCGATTCCGGCAATGATCAGGTGATTATCACGGACAGGGGTACCATGTTCGGGTATCAGGACATGATCGTTGATTTCAGGGGGGTACCTACCATGAAACAATACGCTCCCGTGGTCCTGGATGTTACCCATTCCCTGCAACAGCCCAACCAGGCTTCCGGGGTAACCGGGGGAAGACCGGCCCTGATAAGCACTATGGCCAGGGCAGGTATTGCAGCCGGGGTAGACGGATTGTTTATGGAAACCCACTTCGATCCGGCCAATGCTAAAAGTGATGGGGCCAATATGCTTCCTTTGGACAAATTGGATACTCTGCTAACACAATTGTGCGACCTGCGGCAGACCATCAACAGATTGAACCAATAGGCTATACTATTTATAGAATTTTTGATCCCTGACTTCGAAGGCATTTTGGAGCACATCCACAAGGATGTTGTCATCAATATCCTGAAGAGAATAATACCGCAGGGATCGCATCATTTTCCGACCTTCCCGGGTCATGTGCTCCAGGTGAATACTGAGGTGCGCGGCCATCCAAAAACCAACATCCACATAGTCTTTTGATTGGTTCAGATAACAAAACGGCCTTCCTTCCAGATAATAGCATGGTATTTTGTATTTATACTTTAAAGATACTCCTGGAATGCTGTGTTCAATGATGAGTTGCAGGTGCAGGAGAATCGACTTAAATGGTTCTGGCCGGCTTAGGATGTAGGAAGAGGCTGGGTCCACAAATTAAAGAGTTTTTAGATACAACAAGCATCATTGATCTCTTTTTCAAAATCTCCTTTAATGATGTTTGAAAAGCGAGCAGGCGTTTCTGGGGAAATACGGATATTATTGGTTATCAGATCCACATCAAAATGAAAACAAGAAAAGTCACCCCCGCATTCGTGTTCCAGGCGGGCCATTAAAAATTTGGTAATCTTTGGTCGTAGCTGATACTCCAGATCAACACAGTAACGCTTGAAGTTATCGTCAAAATCCTTCCCAATGATCCAATTAAATTTCACCTTTATTTTGAAATAATTTAGTCTTGTAATATATTAAAATATTTTAAAATTCAGTTTCAGAATATCATGAATTCGTCAAGGGGCGATTTTAGCAGTATTATCAATCTTTTATTGATAACGAGATCCATATTTTTGATTTTAATTATAATTTTAGCTAACTGAATAATAAAATTGAAATTCCCCGGGAATTACAAAATCCGTTACATTTGAAAAAAAACCATGAGAACCTTACTCTTTTTTGGAATTCTTGTTTTTGGCCTTCATTTGAACATTTGGGCACAAGACCATCAGCATGCTGCCGGTCACGCATTGACATATCCCGATATTCCGGGCTTTATTACTCTTAAAACAGACCTGCATCAGCACACGGTTTTTTCGGATGGGGAAGTGTGGCCATCCATCCGCGTCATGGAAGCCTTGCGTGAGAATCTTGATGCCATTTCATTGACGGAACATCTGGAATACCAACCTCATAAGGCAGACATACCCCACCCTGATAGGAACAGGTCTTATCAACTGGCACGTGAAGAAGCCAAAGACCACGGTTTAATGATCATTCCAGGTTCAGAGATCACCAGAAATGCCCCTATTGGGCATAGTAACGCGCTATTTACGACAGATGCCAATTTACTGCTGGCGGAAGACCCGGAGACGCCCTTTGCTGAAGCTAAAAAGCAGAATGCCTTTGTTTTCTGGAACCATCCGGCCTGGTACAGACAGAGCCCTTCAGGAAACCCCGTCTTAAGTGAATTTCAATCAGAACGGATCAAGAATGGTGAGCTGCATGGGATAGAGGTTATTAATGAACACGATTATGCCGAAGAATCCTTTGCCCTTGCCCTGAAACACAACCTCACCATTATGGGAACCAGTGATATTCACGGGTTGATCGACTGGCAATACCTGGAAAAGGGATTTCACAGGCCCATTACCCTGGTATTTGCTAAAAAACGAAGTCTGGAAAGTATGAGGGAAGCGCTTTTTGCTGGGAATACAGCAGCCGTTTATAATGGCCTTCTTGTTGGGAAACCGCAATTTATAAACCCCTTGATCAAAGCAAGTGTCAAGATTAACAAGGCTACTTATATACCTAATACAGATATCCTGGAAGTAGAATTAGAAAATATTTCGAGCAGCGATCTCCTCTTTGAAAATGAAATGAACTATAACTTTTACAGTAGCTCCCCTGTTTTTGAGATCCCGGCCAATAAAACGTTTACTTTGAAAATTAAAACTCTTGAAAAAGTATCTTCAGTGGCTTTAAAACTCAAAGCTTTGGGCGCCTATACAGCACCAAAGACTCATCCGGTCATTACTTGGGATGTTTCGGTGGAATAAAATACTATTCTTTCCCGTCTACATAGTCCTGCAGGTATGCGTAGCGTTCAGTAAGGCTTCCCTTATGGGTCATTCGTGCCCTTTGTAGAATACCTTCTTTATCCTCATCAAAAAAGGCAGGTATTACACTTTCCACAAAAGTTTCCCCAAAACCTTCACTGGCATCCCTGGGAAGCTCTGCAGGTAAGTTGTCTACAGCCATCACTGCAATAGCATCATTATCCATAAACGGCACTTCCTCTTCGGTACTTGGATTATACCCATAAATTGGCTCGGCAATTGTAGAAGCTCTGAGGGTAGTGGCTACCGGTCCGTCTATGTCACAGCTAACATCGGCAACCACCTGAATTTTGAAATCAGGACTTTTTACATCTTCTCTGGTGTATAAAAATGGGGCCCCATCGCCGTAAAAGTGGCCGGCAATATAGAGATCGCTCACTTTGGCAAAGCGCATAAAATTAGACGAATAGGCCTCAGGATGATCAAAAAAGTCCTGCATTGGAAGGACTTGTCCATCCTTGCGTTGGTTGTACTCCAGCACATCGATCTGACAATATACAGCTACATCAAATGTTTTAGATAAGTAATCTTCCACAGAAACTTCGCGGATTTTCATACCATCGAGCATCTCTTTGGCGCCATTGCCAACTCTTCCTTTCCCCGTCAAAAGTATTTTTATGGGGGGTAAAGACACGGAGAGCAACTCCTGGATCAGGGCCTTTCTATCTTTTAGTTCGTAGGCCCTGGAGATCTTGAATTTGCCAGATTTCAACCCGTAGGTTAGGATCCCATTATAGGCCCCTACGATGCCGGCATAACGCCCAAAAGCCACCAATCTGGTTCCTCTTTCATTAGTGATCACCTCATGGTCGTATAATTCAATGTTTTTATCAAGAACGGCTTGCAGCAGTTTACGGTTGTAGGGTTGCTTCTTAATCGTATGCGAAAAGAAGAAGTATTTTTTATTAGGTATCAATGCCTCAAGAGGCACTTCTTTAACGCCAATGAGCACATCACAGGATTCCATGGAAGGAGCAACTGTAAGTGCAGCTTCCCGGTATTCATCATCAGTAAATACCCGAAGTGGAGAGGGTTCTATAGTAATCTTTGCATCGGGAAATGTCTTCACGACTTTTTGACAGGCCTGGGGGGACAATACCACCCGCCTGTCCGGGGGATTTTTGCGCTCTCTGATGATTCCGAAATGTGTCATAAGCCTTTGGTATAGATTTTGAGCAAAATTACACGGATTTCGGGCGGTGCGCAAACTTTTTGGTATCTTCGCAATCCTTTTTAGTACAAGACGTTCATTCACATTTTGGGGCCGACTGGTTTTGACAGCGAGACCAATGGCATTGTAAGCATGTCGAGCGCTGGGATACAGCTCGTAAATCTCATATTTCACACTTTTTAAATGGCGAATCTAATTACGCTCTTGCCGCTTAATCCGAATTACAGTAGGATTTAGCCTCGTCTCTGCCAGGCAGAGAAGCGAGATGTCCCGGGATAGCCCTTGTTGATGGCGATCTGTTATGGGGCACCATAAAAATCAACATAAAGCCCTTTTAGCTTCATTAAGGGTTAAAATATAAGGAAGCTAAGTGTGTACTAGGCGGTTTTTGGTCAGGTACACAACAAAAATCAAACAAAAACTAAGCATGTAGAAGGCAGTGATATTGCTTGTTTGGACGGGAGTTCGACTCTCCCCGGCTCCACCTACGCCCTCCGAAGCTTGAGTACAACGAAAGCGTAGGAGGGCTTTTAAATTATATCCAAAATACAAAAGTATTCTGGGAGCCCAAGGGCTTGCCAACCCCGCTAAAGCGTTAGCGGCACGCGGGCGATGGATACAGATACGCAATAATTCCTTAAGAGTTTTATTTCCGCAATATTTTTTCATTCCTTAATGATATCTTACTCGTTTACTAATTGACGAAAATGATCCTTCCCTTTTCAATTTATATTATAAAATGCAATAATGGACATTACTACACTGGATTTACAAGAAATATTAACCAAAGACTCTCCTCCCACAAAGAAGGAAAGGTTTCCTATACAAAAGATAAACTGCCCGTCAAACTCGTCCATGTCTCACAATTTATTGATGTCAAGAAAGCCTATGATTTTGAACGGTATTTAAAATCAGGTTCTGGAATGGCTTTTAGAAATAAAAGATTATTATAAAACTGCTATACTCTTTTTATAAATGTTTGACCATAAAAAAAGGTATTGAAAAATAATTAAAAAGTAGGTCTGGAATTGAATTTACAGCATAGGAGCCCAGTAATACACCACAGGTAACCTGCCCAGTGAAACCGTCACTCCCTGCTCAAAAGATAGCAAAGAATGAGATAAGTCTATTGTAACAACAATGGGTATTTTTATTTGCAACGTTGCGAGCCCAGGAAAGTACTCAGATAACCCCCCCCCATGCTTCACTTCTATTTATACCCCTCTGAACAATCTTAAGGCAATCCTGGAAAAACAATCTAATTTACTCTTGAAGACTACGAATTTTTTATATAAATATTTGGTTTACAATACAAACTATAATATATTTACAAACTATAATATATCTACAGAGTAGTTTGCACTTTAATATATGTCCATGGAAAACACAAATCAATTAAATCCGAATGAAAGCCTGAAAATTATATCACGCGTGATCAACCAGACGAGAGAAAATATCAAGGATCAAAGCTTCTATTTTTTATGGTGGGGGTGGATTATAACCATCGCTGCTTTTGGTCATTATTTTTTGACCGTTTTTTCAGATACCGACAATAGCCATATCCCTTGGATTATTCTTATTCCCATAGGCTGGGTTGGCAGTATTGTGTATTCCATTAAAAAAGAAAAAGAAAAATCGTATCAAACCTATTTTGAACTTTTTCTAAAATATTTATGGATAGTACTTGGCATTTCCTTTATGATTTCTGTTTTTATTTCACTTTCGCTAGACGTACAGCCGGCCATTTTCGTTTTATTGCTGGCAGGTATTGGCACTTTGGTCTCCGGTTTAACAATGAAGTTTAAGCCCTTGATTATAGGTGGACTTCTTTTTTTTATATTCGCCATTGGCTCTTTATTCGTAAACCAGACCACTGTACTTCTTTTAAACGCGATTGCCATCGTTACGGGTTATCTGATTCCAGCATATTTTCTGAAAAACTCTAAATAATGAAATATGACAGTTTAGATAATAT
>NZ_JBATLB010000114.1:0-5181 GCF_049669965.1 Muriicola sp.
GAGTAAGTGTGAAAGCCATTGAGAAAAGGATGCACCTGGCCCTTAAAAGCCTGAGATCCCAGATAGATGGCATATAATCACAAGTTCAACCTGCCGAAAAAGTCCTTTTTGCAAGGGCTTATAAAAAAAGTATCGTTCAATGGTAGGGTATTTGGTAGTGTAACTGTTATATAGGAGTAAAGACCAGAAATCATGCAAGAAAATTACTTGGCCAAATGGCTCAACAACGAACTAAGCGAGGAGGAACTAGCTGCCTTTAAGCGTTCTGAGGAGTACGCCTCCTACCAGAGGATCGTAAGTGCCGCCGATGCCCTGGAAGCTCCGTCTTATGACATGGAGAAGGCCCTTGGTGATTTCAAAGCTCGTCCATTAAAGAACGAGACTAAGGTCATTAAAATGACGCCAACACAATATCTGTTGCGCATTGCAGCAGCCATAACCGTATTATTTGCGCTAACCTTTTTCTATATATCTTCTCTTAACGAGACCGTCTCCACTGAATATGCCGAAAGAACAGAAGTAGTTTTACCAGATGCTTCTGAGGTGATCTTGAATGCAGAATCTGAACTTTCTTACAGCGAGCGAAAATGGGATACTGAGCGTGCATTATCTCTGGAAGGAGAAGCATTTTTTAAGGTGGCGAAAGGTAAAAAGTTTACTGTTACCACAGACCTTGGTACTGTAAGTGTCTTGGGGACCCAGTTTAATGTGGAAAGCAGAAAAGGTTTTTTTGAAGTTACTTGTTACGAAGGATTGGTAAGTGTAAACTTCCAGGGGAAGGAAGAAAAACTACCTGCCGGGACCTCTTTTTTGGTGGTAAATGAACGAGTAGTACAGACAGAAGCGCCCGTGACATCACAACCATCGTGGATCAATAATGAAAGTAGCTTTAAAAGTATCCCCCTTACTTATGTCTTAAACGAATTTCAGAGACAATACAATATAAAGGTTGAAACCAGGAATGTAGATCTTAGTCAACTTTTTACCGGTACTTTTAGCAACACAAACATAAATTTGGCGTTACAGAGTATAAGTACTCCTTCTCAAATAAGTTATACTTTAGAGAAGAATAAAGTGCTCTTCTATGCAGAAAACGCACCTTAAGAGAATCGTTTCTTGCTTTTTGATTCTTTTTTGGGTCCTTTCTATGGGATGGGCCCAGGAGAATAACAAGGTGGCTCTTATCCCCTATATTCAAAACCTTGAACAACAATTCAGTATTAAATTCTCCTATGTGGATGAAGACCTTGTATTGGTTCAGGTCTCTCCCACTTCTTCCACTGATCTGGCAGAAATATTAGAAGCCCTCCGACAGCAAACCCAGCTTCGGATCCAGAAATTATCAGACAGGTACTATACCATTACCAAAAGTGTGACCGTAGATATTTGCGGATTTGTCTTTGACAATTTTGGGCAGAATAATATTCCGGGGGCCTCTGTGGAGGTGCTAGAAAGTGGTCTAGCGATCCTGACGAACACAGAGGGACAATTCAATTTAACCAATATTCCCCGTGATGCGAGTCTGCGTATTCGGTTTCTTGGATTTAAAACCAAGTATATAAAAGCAGAAGAGCTTGTTGGTCACGATTCCTGTAAACCTATTCTAATGGCCCTGAATTACCAGCAGTTGGAAGAAGTGGTGGTCTATCAGTTCTTAACCACCGGAATTAGTCGTGAAACGGACGGCAGCATCCTACTTAGTATTGAAGATTTTGGGATCCTTCCCGGTTTATTAGAACCAGACATTCTTCAAACTGTACAGGCCCTGCCAGGTATTAAAAGCATTGACGAGACAGTTTCTGATATAAATATCAGGGGAGGCACCAATGATCAAAACCTGATCCTTTGGGATGATATAAAAATGTATCAGTCCGGGCATTTCTTCGGACTTATCTCGGCCTTCAATCCGTACCTTACCGATAAAGTGACAATCATCAAAAACGGTACCAGTGCCCGCTATGGGGATGGTGTGAGCGGTATTATTAGCATGAAAACGAAAGATAAGGTGGAAGATCATATGTACGGAGGTGCTGGTTTTGATCTTATTAGCGGGGATGCCTATGGCCACGTGCCTTTATCAGAACAATTGGCCGTACAATTCTCGGCAAGGCGTTCAGTAACCGATTTTTTGAATACCCCTACTTATAATCAATTCTTTGAAAGGGCCTTTCAGGATACCGAAGTTAAAGGCGGTGGTTCCGGGGCAGATGATCCCATTACCAGAGCAGAGAATTTTTATTTCTACGATTTCAGTGGGAAGCTGTTATATGACATTAACCGATTCCACAAGGCAAGGGTTAGTTTTATAAACATCAACAACAATCTGGATTATCTTGAGACCGATGAAACTTCAGGGAGAAGCAATCAAAGTTTGCTAGATCAAACCAATTTCTCTTTTGGAGGTGTATTAGAGAGCAGCTGGACAGATAGATTCTCTACTCGAATCAATGCGTATTATACAAGATATAATCTGGATGCAGAAAATATTGCAGGAAGCGGGCAACAATCGCTTTTTCAGAATAACCGGGTACTCGAATCCTCGGTAAAGGCAGCTACCTCCTATCAGCTTTCAAAGGCATTAAGCACCAGTAATGGCTATCAATTTACCGAAGTGGGGATCACCAATTTTACCAATGTTTCCCAACCTCCTTTTAACAGCAACATAAAAGGGGTTATCAGAACTCATGCCTTCTTTACAGAACTACAATACAGGTCCCCGGATGATAAAGTAGATTTTACGGGGGGAGCCCGCCTCAACTATATTGAAAATCTGGGGACGTTTGATGCTCTGATCCTGGAGCCAAGGCTTAACTTGAGTTATCTTCTCCTGCCAGATTTTAGAATAGAATTGCAGGGAGAATTCAAAAACCAGACAACTAACCAGATCATAGACCTTGAACAGAATTTCCTGGGCATAGAAAAGCGCCGCTGGATCTTGTCTGATGACAATACCCTGCCTATTACTAAAAGTAAACAAGGGGCATTGGGGGTTAACTATGACCGTAACAAATGGTTTATAGGCCTCGAAGGTTTTTACAAAGAGGTGGATGGTGTGAGTACGGCTACCCAGGGATTTCAGAATGAAGATCAGTTCAATGGAGAAATTGGAAGCTATGCCATAAAAGGGGCAGAATTCCTGGTAAATTATAAGAATGCCCGATTTAGTAGTTGGCTAAGTTATACCTATAACAAGAATACATATTATTTTGAGGACATCACCCCCAATGAATTTCCCAATAATCTGGACATCAGACACACCCTTACCCTGGCCAGTACCTACAATTACAGAAATTTAAAACTGGGGATGGGACTTAATTATAGGACAGGCAAACCGTATACAGAACCACAGCAAGGAGCAAATGCCATAGATACAACAGTTTTTCCAAATACCATTAACTATCAAAGTCCGAACAGCAGCAGGCTTCCTGATTATCTTAGAGTAGATACTTCTCTAGTCTATACATTTCAGCTAGGAGATGCAGTAAAAGCCACCGCAGGGGCCTCGGTTCTTAATTTGCTGGGGAAACGCAATGTTTTGAATACCTATTACCGCCTAAACGACCAGGATGAAATTGAGACCGTGGAGAGTATTTCCCTTGGACTTACTCCTAATATTAGTTTCAGGATCAGTTTTTAGGTTCTATTGAGTCGCGTCATCACAATCACATGGGGAAAAGTAATGGCGGCCAGGAAGTAGATCATGATAGTAAGAAACAAGCCTTCATTGTCCTGAAAGAAATAATACAGCACCGCTAAGCCGGCCATGGATACCAACCAATAAAGGAATGAAGTCTTTAAATACTCCATAAATGAAGCTTTTGTAACAGCACCGTAGAGATACTGTATTTGATCTTTTAAAGAGGGTATACTGTGCCAGACCACAAAATAGATACTAAAGGCCCATAATAGCGAGGCCGTTTTAAATACAATAAAGAAGACAAGCAAAAAGAAAAGTTCCTTGACAATGTTTACCTGTATTTGCTTTTTAAATAGCCACCAAAAATATATTCCGATAAACCCGGTAAAGGAAGCTACCAGGAACATTAAATAAACCTCTTTTGCCACCGTAAATCCACTGATCTTTTCAATAATGGGAGTTACTTCCTCTTCATTTACATAAAACAACAAAAAGAATATTACCATGCCGTAAAAGGTGTAGAAAGCGGTGACCAGAACCGATCTTATTTTTAGCGAGGCCCAGTGTTGTTCCCCAAAATGGTAACTGCTGGCTATCACAAAGAAGAGCAAGGCCAGGGATGGGACAAAAGAAAAGAACAGCGCTGTAAGACCCACTACCGCCAAATAACTGCCTAAAGCTCTTAAAAAAAATGAACTCTTGCTAAAGGAGGTAGATTTCTGAATAAGTTTAAGATCGTTTGAGCCGTGAAAGATCCCAAAGGTAAAAATTAGAAAATATGCCAGGATCGCTTCAGCTTTTACATCAAAAAGGACCGTGACCCACAGGAAAAAGAAGGTGATTACGATCGTAAAACCGCTAAAATTGTTAAAATTTTGTTGTTTTTTTTCCAAATTGATAAAATAACTACTTCAAATTTATGAAATTATGTTTAGCTTTTAGTACATTCGCCTAAACAAAATTAACTAATTCTATATTTATGGAAAATTTTTTAGCATCAATCTCATTGGTCTCTAAAATGGCGACCAATGATTACGTAGGGTTTACATTCTTTGTTGGATGTATGGCCATGATGGCAGCCTCTGCATTTTTCTTTTTATCAATGAGTAGCTTTGATAAAAAGTGGAGAACTTCAATCCTGGTTTCAGGATTAATTACATTTATCGCTGCAGTACACTACTGGTACATGAGGGATTACTGGGCAGGATTCGCTGAATCCCCTACATTCTTCCGTTATGTTGACTGGGTATTAACTGTGCCGCTAATGTGCGTGGAATTCTTTTTAATCCTTAAAGTGGCTGGAGCCAAGAAATCCCTACTGTGGAGATTGATCTTTGCATCTGTGGTCATGTTGGTAACAGGTTACTTCGGGGAAGCAGTTTTCAGAGACAGTGCTGCATTCTGGGGCTTAATCTCCGGTCTTGCTTATTTCTGGATCGTTTATGAAATCTGGTTCGGTGAAGCTAAGAAATTGGCAACCGCTGCTGGTGGTGCTGTACTAAGTGCACACAAAACTCTCTGCTGGTTTGTATTGGTAGGATGGG
>NZ_JBATLB010000115.1:0-6748 GCF_049669965.1 Muriicola sp.
GAAAAATTAGTTGCTACGATCGCTGCTTCCGGGGTAAGGACAAATGTGCTGCTATTTTCCGTGTTCCCCGCTTTCTTATTGGATGCCGCAATAGCACTTCTGATGAGTCGCTCTATTTGTTCGTCTATTTTCCTAGCTTCCGCTTTCTTTTTATTAAGGGCTACGGCATAGTTGCTTTCATTTTTACGGATAGTGCTTAATAATCCTTTTTGGGAATTGATCTCATCAAATAATTCCTTCCTGGCCACTTGGTTCTCTGCGATTAAGGATTCCTTCTCCTTGCGCTGTAGGGTCAGATCGTTGTTCAGTGCAATAAGATCTTCTGTTTTTGAGGCAATTTGCACCCCCTGTTGTTTGCGGTATTGGGTATATTGCTTTAAATACTGCAGTCTTTTAAAGGCCTGATAAAAATTTTGAGAAGACATAAGAAACATCAACCTGCTTTGCTGCGATCTGTTCTGATACGATTTGCGGATCATATTAGCGTATTCTTCCTTTAAAATATCCAGGTCTTCTCTGAGTTTTCCAATGTTCCTGATATTGGCATTTATCTGTCTGTTAAGGAGATTTGATTGTTGATTTGTAACCCGGATCAATTGCTGTCTGACGTTTATTTTCTGATCCAGAAGTTCCAATTGGTCTAAAACATTCCCTTTTTGCTTCCGTTCTGCAAACAACAATCGGTTCATTTCCGATATTTCCTTTTGGAGTTGTTCCCTTTTGGCCTCCAGCGCTTTTTGTTCATTAGTTTGGGCCCGGGCTGAAGCAGTTAGCAGGATTAAGATAACCCCAAACAGTAATACACGATATGCAGAGAATGCTCTCATATTAATTCAACACAATCTTATCATATCCATTTGGGATCTTGTAGGGGAAACTGATCTTTCCGTTGAATTCCACATTCCGAAATTCAATATCAATCACATTCCGCTGATTATTATCTATAGCTACGATCCCCACGTTGTTTGGCACCAGTTTATTATCTTTTTGTTGATAATCCTTATAGCGGATCTCCAATAGTCTTTTTTTCAACGGCTGAGCAATTTGCTGAGATGCCAGCTTAAATGTACCCGGGGATATTTGAAAAAGGGTCTTAAACAGTTCGTACGAGCTACTTGGCTTTAATTCGTAAGAGGTCGTGTTGAGTGAAACTTCATAACGCTCATCCCTAAGATCAAAAAGTGCTTCTCCCAATAACAGGTTTTGCACTTTATTAAAATCTAGATCGGTTCCCAATAATTGACTCAGGTATTCAAAACTTCCATCGAAGTAATTATTCTCTAATTTATTGTAAAAAGATACCCTGTCTGGGGTGATCATTACCTTCACTATTCCCAAGGGCGCACTCAACCATATCGCCTTATCTTTCTCCATCCTGAGGCTTACTCCTAAACTCTGGCTAGACTCCCCATCCGAATACTCAATCCTTAATTTACTGGTAAGTGTTTTGAAGTTAACGCTACTTCGATAATGATTTTTTATGATGGTCTTTGCCGATAGACTGGCATCCAGGGTATTGTCTGAAATGATCTTGGCCGATCTGCATGAGCTTAGCAGAAATAGAAATATTCCTATTAACACCCATCCAATCCCTAACGTACTCTTCTTCATCTTCATCCTAGGAGCCATTTTTTATTTTACTAAGATACATATTTGCCTTTGTTGTCTCTCCCAGAGCATTGTGAGCCCTGGCAAGTTCAACATAGAAGTTCTGTAGTAATTCATCGTTCTCAATTATAAAATCTAATCCCATTGTCAAAAAATCTACGGCCTCACTGTTTTTAGCAATCCGATTCAGAGACATCCCTTTCGCATAATAAAAAAATGGTTGGGTTGGATAGGATTCAAGTGCCTCTTCTGCTTTTTGATTCAAGGTTTCAAAATCTTCATCCTGGATTAGTACAGCAAGTTCATTGATTAGCTTGGTAACGGGATTTGGCTTCTCAATATTACCATTACCAGGTAATTTTTTTTCTTCAGAAAACTCTTGTTGCAGTGAATCCTTGATCCTGGCGGCCAGTTCTTTGGTGAACTTGCTTGAGCGCAGATCCTTTAAGACCGCGGACGATCTGTCATAACTTTTCTTTTCAAAGTAAATCTGCGCCAGGTTTTCCTTTAACTGTTCGTTATTATAGGGAATTTGATCTTTAATTCTATTTAAATCGGATCCCTGAAGCTCCATGATCTCCAACAGCGTATACAAATACCACAGGTTTTGGGGTTGATTAATTATAGCTTCCTTGGCAGATTCTTCAGCCAGGACCAATTGATTGTTCATCTTGTAAGTTTTAGCCAATTCGTGATCTACAACATCGTTGGTCGCTTCCATTTGTTTGCATTTTAAAAGCGCATTAATGGCTTTACCGTAATTTTCTATCCCTTTTTGCTTTAGTGCCTCAAAGAACAATTCCTGAAATACATCTGTATTGTCCTCCAAAGAAATGTCAGCGCTTTCTTCTTCCTGCGCATACAAATCTCCGGACACCACCATGGTACCCATAAGAATGATTGCTAAATAGGAAAGGAATTTCATAAATTAAAATGTGTAACTACAAGATTGTTAGAACTTTACATTTCTACTAACGGGTGCCTGTACTGCCAAAGCCGCCGGCACCTCTGCTTGTTTGAGATAATTCATTTACCTCAACCCACTCGGCCCGTTCATGATTGGCGATCACCATTTGGGCAATTCGTTCACCATCCTCTACAACAAAGGGTTCATTCGATAAATTAACAAGAATCACGCCAATCTCTCCCCGGTAGTCTGCATCTATAGTGCCGGGGGTATTTAGTACGGTAATCCCTTTTTTAGCCGCAAGTCCGCTTCTGGGTCGTATCTGCGCCTCATACCCCACCGGTAGTTCCAGAAATAAGCCCGTTTTAATGACCTTTCGTTCTAGCGACCCTAAGGTCACAGGCTGGTCTAAGTGCGCGCGCAGATCCATGCCTGCAGAGGCCTTGGTTTCATAGTGGGGTAATGCGTGATTTGAGGTGTTAATGATCTTAATGTTCATTTTTTATAAATATGCGTTTTAGAAGGTCAAATTCCATTTTATAAACCAAAAATAAAAATACTAAAAGTAGGGATGCCCCAATGTAGATGTTCCCCTTAAAAACATAAAAAGACAAGGCTGAGAATAGGATGGAAATCCCCATATAAAAGCCAATTTTTCGAAGGTTATACGGAATCGGATAATACTTCCTGCCGAAGTAGAAAGACAGGCTCATCATACTCGCATAGGCCGCCAGGGTGGCATAGGCTGAGGCGTAATAGCCAATCAAAGGAATAAAGAAGTAGTTGATGCCAATAGTGATCAAAGCTCCTACAATTGAGATATAGGCTCCAAAACGTGTTCTGTCCGTTACTTTATACCAAACAGACAGATTGTGATAGATGCCGAGACAAAAGCTCGCAAGGACAATAATAGGTACCACGGGCATGGCCTCCCAATAGTCTGCATTTAGAACGATCACTTGTTTTAGAAGATCGGCAAAAACCACTACCGCCAGTAAGATTACAGATCCCAGTACCACAAAATAATTGGTGATCTGTGCGTAGGCCTTCTGGGGGTTTTCCGATTTTGAATGGCTAAAGAAAAAAGGCTCAATCCCCAACCGGAAAGCTGTGGCGAAAAGCGTCATAAACAGGGCAATCTTATAACAGGCAGAATACTTCCCTATTTCGCTCTTTGCAATGGCAGCAGGTAAGAGTTCTGAAAGCATAATACGGTCGAACACCTCATTGATCGTAAAAGCAATGCCGGCAATCATTACCGGTAAGCCATATCGCACCATTTGTGACCAGAGAGCTTTATCAAAAGTATATTTTGGCAGAATATAGCATTTCCCCATAAGCAAGAGGGTAAGTCCGCTGGCAATGAGGTTAGAAATAAAAATATAGGAGATCTGAAAATCGGGGTAATAGATCGTTTTAAAGAGACTCTCCGGATTTTCCTGAATGAAGTTGGGGAGCAATAGCAAAAAGAAAACATTCAATCCTAAATTTACAGCTACATTGACAATTTTTATGATGGCATACCGCTTTGGTTTCTGCCGGGCCCTCAGCCAGGCAAAAGGGATGATTGCCAACGCATCCAGTGCCAAGATATAGATGACATACTGAATATACTCCTGATCTATATTCAAGAGAAGTGCCAGTTTATTATGAAACAGCAGGGCTAGCAGGGTAAACAAAAAAGTGGTGGTCCCCAGGGAGATGATAGAGGTAGATACTACTTTGGTTCTGCTGTTCTCACTGTTGTAATATCTAAAAAAAGCCGTTTCCATCCCATAGGCAAGGACCACGTTAAAGATCGCAAACCAAGCAAAAATAAGGGTCACTTCCCCATAAGCACCGGTGGGCATCACTTTGGTGTAAAGTGGCACCAAAATAAAAGACAGCATTCTGGGCAAGACGGTGGCCAGCCCATAAATAAATGTTTGCTTAAATAATTTTTGAAACAGACTCAACCGTGCGTTGTTAGGTAAGGCTTAAAATTAGGTATTTAAAGCCTGCTAACAAAGTTAGTTTTTTGCACGTGAGGGATATATAGAAGGAAGCTTTTGTTTCACTTCTTTTATTTTGTAAAAAAACTTTTTCTTCTTTCCATTCTCCAGATAGCTGATCACAGCTTCGTCCTTTCCCAGTTCGAACGGAAAATCTGCAGGTTCACTTTTTGATAAGGAAGGAGGTTGATTTCCAATTTCCTGTGTAGGATCTGCATGCATTACAATCTCGTGCATTTTGCCCGGGGCCTCATTTTTATAAACACAAACCAAGGTCGTTCCTTTATCATTTTGTTCTAACGTTGGCTGCAGTACATGACCCCTGAAATAGACCTCCCCGAAGGTGACATTCCCCTCATAGCCCGTAATTGGTATGTTCAGCGTGAAGCCCGACCCACCTTCTTCCCTGCCTGCTGTAAAGTCCTGACAGCTTGGACCATCTACTGTGAACGGAGTTTGGTCTACCAATTTCTTTTGGGAAGAACACCCAACTAAGGCAAATAAAAATATAAAGGTAAATAAAGGTGCTTTAATCATGTTTACGTGCTTTTTATACATACTCTCCAATAGCTGTGCCAAAAATAGACAATCAGCTGCTTTAAATATAAAAACCCTGAGACAAGTCAGGGTTTTAATTTTTATAATTTCGTCAAAAAATTAACCATTTAAAGCTTCCGCCCCTCCAACAATCTCGAGGATTTCATTGGTGATCGCCGCCTGCCGCGCTTTATTGTACGTTAATTTTAATTGATCCCTAAGTTCAGAAGCATTGTCTGTTGCCTTGTGCATGGCCGTCATCCGGGCGCCGTGTTCACTGGCAAAAGAATCTCTAATTGCTTTATATAACTGGGTTTTTAAAGATTTTGGGATCAACTCCATCACGATCTTCTCTTTCTCCGGCTCATAAATGTAATCGATGGCTGTGGTAGATTCCGAATTTGCCGCCACTATAGGCAGAAATTGCTCGGTCATCAAGATCTGAGTGGCTGCATTTTTGAATTTGTTATACACAAGCACAATATGATCATAGGTGCCATCTGCAAAGTGCTTCATCAACTCCTCGGCAATAAGAGCCACATTGTCAAAAGTAAGATCATCATACACCTTGCTATGATTGGCGATGATTGCATTCTTTTTCCTCAGAATGTCGTTCCCTTTCTTCCCAATGGCCATAAAATGTACTTCCTGCTCCTTGTAAGTGTTGGCTTGCAATGAAATGCACTGTTTTATCACATTTGAATTAAAGGCGCCACACAACCCTCGGTTAGAGGTAATTACCACTGCCAATACTTTTTTAACCGGCCGCTCATTTGCATAGGCGCTACCAGTATCTGCGTCCAGGCTTCCGCTAAGATTTTGCAAAAGTTCTGTTAGCTTATTGGCATATGGGCGCATGGCGGTAATAGCATCTTGCGCTTTTTTCAATTTTGCAGCAGATACCATCTTCATGGCACTGGTGATCTGCATGGTTGATGAAACCGACGCTATTCTATTCCTTATTTCCTTAAGATTTGCCATGTTTTATCTGCTGTAATCTAACTTTTATATTTCTTAACCATTTCCGCACATACCGAAGTAAGCGTATCGGTCACCTCATCGGTTAGTTTTCCTGCTTTCAGGGTGTCTAAAACATCCCTGTGTTTTGCATTCAAAAACTCAAGGTAGTCTCTTTCAAACTCTTTTATTTTCTCAACCGGAACATCGCGTAGCAAGTTTTTAGAACCGGCATAAATGATAGCAACCTGATCTTCCACTGTGAACGGATCGTTTTGAGCCTGTTTCAAGATCTCAACGTTTCTTCGTCCTTTTTCAATAACATTCAGGGTAGCAGCATCAAGGTCGGATCCGAACTTGGCAAAAGCCTCTAATTCCCTGAACTGAGCCTGGTCTAATTTTAGCGTCCCCGCTACTTTCTTCATGGATTTGATCTGAGCATTTCCTCCTACCCTGGAAACCGAGATACCTACGTTGATCGCAGGTCTTACCCCCTGGTTAAAAAGATCCTGCTCCAGGAAGATCTGACCGTCTGTAATGGAGATCACGTTGGTAGGAATATAAGCGGAAACGTCTCCTGCCTGGGTTTCAATAATTGGCAAGGCTGTTAATGAGCCTCCCCCTTTTACCATAGGTTTTAAGACATCCGGAAGGTCGTTCATGTTCTTCGCTATGGTATCGTCATCAATCACCTTAGCAGCACGCTCTAAAAGCCTGGAGTGAAGATAAAATACATCTCCAGGATACG
>NZ_JBATLB010000116.1:0-5187 GCF_049669965.1 Muriicola sp.
CCTGAAGGGAAAAAAGCTCAGGAAATGGTCGCGGAACAGCTTCCAAAATTAGAGCCAAATGGATTTTCGGGTGAGAATACGCTGGCAGCCAAAGAAAATTGGAAAGTTGTATTCCCTTTTAAAAGAAGCAATGATGATGCCGCTTTGAAACTTAAAAAGCGATTGGAAGCCTCCATCAAGGATTTGAATTACAACAATAAGGTTTCAAAAGACATCTATAACCTGGAAGATGAATTTATCGTGGTCCACGGATTTAGATCGAGAGATTTTGCCCTGGGATATCTTGAACTGCTAAAAAACAATAAAGATTACAGGATCGCTAATGAGAATTTCGTAATTTTATCTGACAACTATAAAACAATACAGATCCATAAGAATATAGAAGACTACAGACGACAAAATTTAACCCCAAAACCTTAAATCCATGTTTTCAGATAACAAAAAACCCAAAGCTATGACAGAAATTGGAGGGCAACCTAACAGAATAGAAAAGAATACGAAGATCAAAGGAGACATCGTCTCAGAAGCAGATTTCAGAATTGATGGAAAACTCAACGGCAATCTTAAAACCTCAGGGAAGGTGGTTATCGGTAAAGATGGCTATATCCATGGGAAGGTAGAATGCTTAAATGCAGATATTGAAGGAAGTTTCAACGGAGAATTACTGGTGTCCGAACTATTGGCACTGAAATCTTCCGCGGTTATTGAAGGTACAGTCTCTGTGACTAAATTAGCCGTAGAACCGGGAGCTACTTTTAATGCTTCCTGTAATATGAAAGGCAAGGGTTCTTTGAGCACTCCTACCGGAAGTAATGGAGGGACCACAGCTTCTTCTTCCTCTGCTTATAAGTCTTCAGTGGCAGGCACCAAAAATGAACCAGCAAAAGCCTCCTAGGGGCAATAACCCTTTAAAGAATATCGCCATTTTGTCCGGGATCGGATTAGAGATGGGGCTTATTATATTTTTATCTGCCAAAGGAGGGATCTGGTTAGATGAACACTATCAGACAGAAAAACGCATTTTCACCGCAATTGCAACCATCATAGGAGTGGCAATTGCCATCTATGTGGTACTGCTACAGCTTAAAAGAGTTAAGTATTGATGGCGATTCCCAGACTTCTTAGTACATATTCCTTGTTTCTTATTGGCATTTTGAGCATTTCGCTGTTGATTCATTTACAGGTGCAAACGTTTCTGAATATTCCCCAATGGTCGGATTTGCTGCTGCTTTCTTATCTGCTGAATTTTATATTGGCACTGGCTATTTTCTTTTCGCTTTACGCCCTGCGCATCAGGCTTAAAAACCAAATTGGATTTTTGTATATGGGAGGGAGCATGCTTAAATTTTTAATATTCTTTCTTGTTTTTTATCCGGGATACCGAATAGACGGCATCATCACAAAATCTGAGTTTGCCGCCTTTTTCATTCCTTACCTTTTGTGTTTGATTCTGGAAACCGTTTATACGGCTAAAATGCTCAATACTTTAAAATAGAATTAAGTCCCCCTATTTACCTCTCAAAGGCCTTTAAAATAAACTTCTAAATGCTTTTTTCTTTTTATAAGAATGCCTTACATTTGCACCGATTTTTAGAGACCCGCATTTTTAAGATATATGAAAAGCCTTTTTACTATAAAAGTTCTGTTGATTTGTTCGATATTCCTGGGATCCAGCCTATCGGCCATTGCCAAAGAAGAAACTTCTGAGGGAGGTAAAAAGGACATAAAAACTGAGATCAAGGAATACATTGATCATCACTTAAAAGATTCGCACGATTTTTCCATTTTTTCATATACAGAGGACAACGGAGAGCACGTGTACGTTGGAGTACCTTTACCGGTAATCCTTTGGGACAACGGGATCCATGTTTTTTCTTCCTCCCAATTTCATCATGGTGAGACTCTTGCACAGGCAGGAGGCAACTATTATGCTCTGGAACATGGCAAGATCTATAAAACAGATGCGGAGGGTACGCTAACCTACGATGAAGAAGGCCACGCCACCAATGCCAAACCAATAGATTTTTCCGTTACCAAGAATGTGGTGATGATGATCATAACCGGACTACTAATGCTTTGGTTGTTTTCGGGTCTGGCACGCTCCTATGCCAAAAACAACGGCGTCCCTACCGGGGCAGGAAGGTTCTTCGAGCCAATAGTACTCTACATCAGAGACGATATCGCGAAGCCAACAATTGGCGAAAAGCGCTATAAAAAATACATGCCTTTTCTGTTGACCATCTTCTTTTTTATATGGTTCCTCAACATGTTTGGGCTTACTCCACTGGGGATCAATGTCACAGGAAACATCGCCATCACTTTTGGTCTGGCGTTGTTAACGTTTTTGATCACAAATTTTACGGGAACCAAGGATTATTGGAAACATTTGGTAGATCCCCTGGGCGATGCAATGCCCTGGTATGGTAAATTACCTATTTATATTATCCTGGTCCCTATTGAATTATTGGGGCTGATTATTAAGCCATTTGCCTTATTGATTCGTTTGTATGCAAACATGCAGGCGGGCCATATTGTTTTGATGAGTCTTATAGGACTGATGTTCATCTTTAAAAGTTGGATTGGCAGCCCCTTGTCATTTTTCCTGGCGTTTGCCATCACCTTAATAGAAATTTTAGTGGCCCTTTTACAGGCATATATCTTCACCATTTTATCCTCTCTTTATTTTGGCTTTGCCTCTGAAGAGCATGAACATGACGAAGATCCTGAACTGGCTCATTTATAGTAATCTTTTCCTGCAAAGGGAAGAGTTTTATTGTTGAATTTTAATTTTAAACTAGATAGAGTATGGAAATTCCACAAATGGTAGGTGCAGGTTTGGTAGTAATTGGTGTTGGTATTGGTATTGGTAGAATCGGTGGTTCTGCTATGGATGCTATTGCCCGTCAGCCAGAGGCCTACGGAAAGATTCAAACAGCAATGCTTATTGTAGCGGCGCTAATTGAAGGTATTGGTTTTGCGGCCCTTTTTGCCGTCTAAATCTTATAACTAAGGGAAACGGCCATAACGGTTGGTTATGGCCCTCCTTTGTTTAAAATTAAATACATAAAGATCTTATTTTATGGGAAAACTGTTAAATGATTTTTCGTTCGGCTTGTTTGTATGGCAGACACTGTTATTTGTACTATTACTCCTTTTACTTTACAAATACGCATGGAAACCTATCCTCAATGCGGTAGATGATCGTGAAGAAGGCATCAAGAATGCCCTGGCAGCTGCCGAGGATGCCAAAAAGGAAATGCAAAACGTTACCGCAGATAGCGAAAAGCTTTTAAAGGAGGCCCGTGGAGAACGCGAAGCCCTGTTAAAAGAGGCCCGTGAACTACGGGAAAAAATGTTGGCAGATGCTAAAGAACTGGCAAAAATTGAAGGGAACAAGATGATTTCTCAGGCTAAAGCTACCATAGACAGCGAAAAGAAAGCTGCCGTGGCAGAGATAAAGAATCAGGTAGCAGATCTTTCCATTCAGATCGCGGAAAAAGTATTGAAAGAACAATTGACCAATAAAGACAAACAATTAAAATTGGTCGATGATATGTTGGGCGATCTTAAATTGAACTAATTCCCTATGAACGAATCCAGAGCAGCAGCGCGGTACGCAAAAGCGATCTTAGATTTTGCGGTTGATAACAAAAAGACAGACGTCCTTGAGGAGGATATGCGTTCTATTGTTGCTACCATGAGCACAAGCAGTGAATTGCGTGAAATGCTAGACAGCCCTGTCCTAAAAGGAGAGTTAAAGAAGAAGGCCTTAATGGCGATTTTTAAAGGGAGTCATGCTATTACGGAAGGTCTTATAGACCTATTGATTCAAAATAGAAGGATCTCCTTATTGAATGAAGTTGCCTTAAAGTATATCATACTGAATGAAGAATTAAAGGGAGAGGGTGTGGCCTTTGTTACCACGGCAGTTCCCTTATCTGGTGAATTGGAAAAGAAGGTACTGCGCAAAGTATCGGACATAACCGGGAATAAGATCATTATAAAAAACGAGATAGATGCCAGTATTGTTGGGGGCTTTATCCTTAGGGTAGGAGATTTGCAGTATGATGCCAGCATTTCCAATAAATTGAATAGGATCAAAAGAGAATTTACTAAAAGCATATAAACCTTAATTACGGAGTTGAAAAGGGCAAATCCTTGACACTCCAACATATATTTAAATGATATGGCAGGAGTTAAAGCCGCTGAAGTATCGGCAATCTTAAAGAAACAATTATCGGGCTTTGAAGCCAAAGCAACCTTAGACGAAATAGGAACTGTCCTTCAGGTAGGGGATGGTATAGCCAGGGTATATGGACTTTCCAATGTTCAGTACGGGGAGTTGGTTGAGTTTGGAGGAGGTCTTGAAGGAATTGTTCTCAATCTGGAAGAGGATAATGTTGGGGTAGTACTTCTTGGGCCTACAAGAGGGGTCAAAGAGGGAACAACCGTAAAAAGAACGCAACGGATTGCCTCCATAAACGTAGGGGAAGGCATCGTTGGCCGTGTGGTAGATACCCTGGGGATGCCAATCGATGGAAAAGGTCCTATTACAGGTAAAACATATGAATTACCGCTTGAAAGAAAGGCACCAGGAGTGATCTTTCGTCAGCCGGTGAACGAGCCGCTTCAAACAGGAATTAAAGCGATTGATGCAATGATCCCGGTTGGTAGAGGACAACGGGAATTGGTAATTGGTGACCGCCAGACAGGAAAAACCACCGTATGTATTGATACGATTATCAACCAAAAGGAATTTTACGATGCAGGGGAACCCGTGTATTGTATCTATGTGGCCATTGGTCAAAAAGCTTCTACGGTAGCAAACATCGCAAAAACACTGGAAGACAAAGGAGCGTTGGCTTATACAACTATCGTAGCTGCCAATGCTTCAGATCCGGCCCCTATGCAGGTATATGCACCTTTTGCAGGTGCCGCTATTGGCGAGTACTTCCGGGATACCGGTAGGCCTGCTTTGATCATTTATGATGATTTATCGAAACAAGCCGTAGCCTACAGAGAGGTTTCTTTATTGCTAAGACGTCCACCGGGAAGGGAAGCGTATCCTGGAGATGTATTTTATCTTCACTCCAGGCTTTTAGAGCGTGCTGCTAAGGTGATTGATGACGATACCATAGCGAAGAACATGAACGACCTTCCGGATGTCTTAAAACCTATGGTAAAAGG
>NZ_JBATLB010000117.1:0-4719 GCF_049669965.1 Muriicola sp.
AGAGAAAAGAATGCTGAATTTCCAAAACATCGGAGGTGATCCTGGCGATAACATCGCCTTTTTTCTTTTCTGAATAAAAGGAAATGGGCAGTTCTACGATCTTTTGGTACATGCGGTTCCTTATATCTTTTAGTACCCCGTTTCTCAGGAAGGTAATAAAGTACATGGCGAGGTAGTTGAAAATATTTTTAAGAAAGAATAGAATGAGGACCAGGACAATCACCAGCACCAGTGCCTGCATTTCGTTTGAATCCGAATAGGAGGTAAGCCGGTAGCTAATAGCATCCTGAAAATAATCCTTCAGAGATCCTATGCCCGTATACACCGGTTTTTCGTAGACCTTTTCGGTTTGTTTAAACAGCACATCCAGCATTGGGATCAGTGCCGCAAAAGACAAGGCACTAAAAAGGGCATACAGAATATTAAAAAAGATGTTGAGAAATGCGTATTTCTTATAGGGAACCGCAAAGCGAAGGATCTTCTTGAAATAGTTCATCAATCCAATTTCAATTGTTTCAGGATGCGAGCCAGTTTCTCTTCCAGTTCCTGGTTGGTCTTCTGATAATTAGAGACCATATCAAGGGTTGTATTCACACTGAAATAGAATTTTATCTTGGGTTCCGTGCCACTTGGCCTTGCAGCCATCCTTGTACCGTCTTCGGCAGTGTAAATAAGTACATTAGATTTTGGCAGGGCAATTGTAGAAACTTTTCCCGTAAGCAAATTGGTAGAGGTGGCCGTATTGTAGTCGTCTACAGTGATCACAGGGGAACCATCCAGGGATTTTACAGGATTTGCTTTATAATCCTTCATCATTTGGGATATCTCCTCAGCTCCGGAGATCCCCTTTTTTGTTAAAGAGACCAGTTTTTCTTTATAGAAGCCAAAGTCTTTATAACATTTGATCAATTCCTTGTAAAAAGAACTGCCATCGGCTTTTGCCTGGGCGCCAATTTCGCAAGCGAGCAGGGTAGAGGTCACCGCATCCTTATCGCGCACAAAGTCGCCCACCATAAACCCAAAACTCTCTTCTCCTCCTCCAACAAAATGTTGTTGCGGATGGTCTGCGATCATTTTTGCTATCCATTTAAAACCCGTGAGGGAGGTCTTGCACTCCACGCCATACGTATTAGCCAGTGACTGCATCATAGGGGTGGAAACAATAGTGGAAGCAATAAACTCTTGCTCCTTAAATCCTGTAGTTTTTCGTTGATCCAGCAAGAACTTGGTCATAAGGACCATGGTTTGATTCCCATTCAACAATTCCATTTTCCCTTCCAGATTACGCACTGCAATACCTAGCCTATCACTATCCGGATCCGTTCCGATTACCATATCTGCGCCTATTTCTTCGGCTTTTTTCATGGCCAGGGTAAGTGCCTCTGGCTCCTCCGGGTTGGGGGAGACCACTGTTGGAAAATCACCGTCTGGTTTGGCCTGCTCCGCGATGATAGATACCCTGGAGTAGCCTGCTCTTTTTAGTACTTCAGGAATAGCGGTAATAGAGGTGCCATGTAAGGAGGTAAAAACAATGCTGAAATCTGCTTTCCCCCGGGCATTAAAATTTCCGTTTTTCACAGAGGCTTCAATAAAAGCCTCATCAACTTCCTTATCTATGAGTTGTATGAACTCTTCCTTAGGCTCAAACAAAACATCTTCAAAAGAGAGACCATTGATCTCAGCTATGATCGCCCCGTCCTGTGGTGGGACTATTTGGCCCCCATCTGTCCAATAGACCTTATACCCGTTGTATTCCGGCGGATTATGCGAAGCAGTGAGTACAATTCCCGCCTGGCACTTTAAATAGCGCACGGCAAATGAAAGTTCCGGGGTTGTTCTCAGTTCGGAAAAAAGGAATACCTCAATGTTATTGGCAGAAAAAACTTCCGCCACTGTTCTGGCCAGCGTATCGCTATTATGTCTGCAATCGTAGGCGATAACTACTTTTAAAGGCGTATCCGGGTATGATTTCTTAAGATAATTGCTCAGTCCCTGGGTGCTTTTGCCAAGGGTGTATTTATTGATCCTGTTGGTGCCCACTCCCATAATACCGCGCATCCCACCAGTGCCAAACTCCATATGCTTGTAAAACCTGTCTTTTAATTCTTCAGGGTCTGAGGCGATAAGATGTTGAACCTCTTTTTTAACGGCGGGATCAAAAAAATCTGTTAACCAACTTTGAGCTGTCGTAAGTATGTCATTCATGAAGTAAAAGTTGCGGATTTACGGTTAAAATTACGAAGAATATTCCTGAACGCGGGTCGCCAGGTTTATTTCCTTAGAAATGGTATAACGCGGTTCACTTTTTCTAGAACGCACCATGATTTCGCCCAGAAAACCTGCCAGGAAAAACTGGGTACCAATGATCATGGAGGTAAGTGCCACATAGAATTGCGGTCGCTGACTCAACAATCTTCCGGAAGGATGAATAAATAATTTATCAATACCCAGATAAAGCGCAAAGCACGATCCTATAATAAACATGAGTACTCCCAGTGCCCCGAATAGATGCATTGGTCGTTTTCCGAACTTGGAAACGAACCAAATGGTTATAAGATCAAGAAAACCGTTGATAAAACGGTCGGCTCCAAACTTGGTCTTCCCGTACTTCCTGGCCTGGTGTTGTACAACCTTCTCACCAATTTTATAAAATCCTGCATTCTTGGCAAGAACGGGGATATAGCGATGCATCTCCCCGGACACTTCTATTGTTTTAATGACCTCTTTCTTAAAAGCTTTCAACCCACAATTAAAGTCGTGTAGCTTTACTCCGGAAGTCTTTCGGGCCGCCCAATTAAAGAGTTTGGAAGGAATATTTTTTGCAAGGGTATGGTCGTATCTTTTTTTCTTCCAGCCGGAAACCAGTTCGTAGTCTTGCTCCTTTATCATGGCTATCAGGGCGGGTATCTCTTCCGGATTATCCTGCAGATCGGCATCCATGGTGATGACTATATCTCCAACTGCCTGTTTAAAACCGGCGTGTAATGCCTGGGATTTGCCAAAATTCTTTAAGAACCGTATCCCCTTAACGGTTGGATTGCCGGCTGCGAGTTGGGAAATAGTTTTCCAGGAACTATCCGTGCTGCCGTCATCAATAAAAATTATCTCATATAAAAAATGATTGGACTGCATCACAGATGCAATCCAATCATGGAGTTCTTGTAAAGATTCTTCTTCGTTAAGTAGAGGAATTACAATGGATATGGTCATAGAATATCGTTGCTTCTTCCTTTCAAAAGTACAAATATTAATCTTCTGGCTGCGACTTTTTAAGGATTAAGGCCGGTACCAGTGATAAAATAAAGCCAAAGAATAAACTACCCAGCAAACCAAAAGCGATCTGCATAACAGGCGTTGCAAAACTCTTGCCCATTTCTAACTGCGCATCTATTTGTTCGGCAGTTAATTGCCCTGCCGCCATTAGTTGTTCCCTTTGATACTCAAATGCTTTGGTCATGGTATCCGGGTCAATAAAATTCATTAATACCTGATTAAACAATGCACCTATGATGCCCCCAATAAGGCTAATACCTATTCCAATTTTTAATGCCTGGCCAAAACTCAGAAAGCCGTTATTGGCTTTTTTGAATTGCACCATCCCTATGATAATAAATGCGATGGTTATAATTAGGCTAACAGCGATGACAGCAAAACCACCCTGGTAGTGCATGTCTAATGAATACAACATTAAAGAAAAAACTATGCTTATAACACCAAGAATTAACCCGAAATTAAGCGCATATTTACCTGTTTTTGGTTGATTTTGTTCCATTTTTTATTTCAATTTTTATGATTTCTTGAATATTAGGCCACCTATTAATCCGATAACCAAGCCAATAATAATGTTAAAAATCAGAATGACCGGGTAAGAAACCCAAAAATAATTGATCGTTCCCTGATATTGTTGTTCTATTTGTGCAGAAGTCATGACTCCTGCTTCTTCTGCCGCGGCCTTTGAATTCTCAGCAATCTTTGTTATAAATTCTGTATCCAAAAAACTGGATAGAAAGATCAAATATACAATATAGATAACTCCTGAGACCAATGCTATTAGAACACCTAATTTAATTGCCTGCCCAAGCGACAATAAACCGCCATTAGCCTTTCTGAAATTAAATATTGCCCAAATTGTAATAGCTGCAGCCAAAACAATACCAATAACGGTGTTACTAGTATCTTGAGTAGCATGCGCATCCATTGAAAATAGCATCAGTCCGAATACGACGCTTATTGCCCCCAGTATTAAGCCATAATTGAGTGAAAATTTTCCAATTTTTGGTTGATTTTGTTCCATTTTTAGATCAGTTTTTATGATTATTGAATTGTTAGTGCTAGTTTACTGTCAAATGTTACAAAACCAAGATACAATTTTTAAGACTGTTTTTTGAAGTTCTTATTGTAGAATGCTAAAAAAATTAATTACATTTGCAGCCTGAAAAAAGAATACCCCTAAGACAATGAGAAAAGGTATACACCCGGAGAATTATAGATTAGTCGCTTTTAAAGACATGTCTAACGACGAAGTTTTCATCACTAAATCTACAGCAGAAACCAAGGAGACCCTGGATATAAAAGGCGTTGCATACCCGCTGATAAAACTAGAGATCTCGCGAACTTCGCACCCCTTCTACACAGGTAAGGCCAAATTGGTAGATACCGCAGGCAGGATAGATAAGTTTAAGAACAAATACGACAAGTTCAAAAAATAGGATGCAGGGC